>CBDUOT010000011.1:0-51453 GCA_965368915.1 uncultured Rhodobacterales bacterium
TTCATGTGCCACGATTACGGGCCGAATGGCCGCGACATCCAGTGGGAAACCACGGTGGCCGACGAAAAGGCGCACAACATCCATGTCGGCGCGGGCAAGACCAAGGAAGAGTTCGTGAAGTTCCGCACCGAGCGCGACGCGCAGCTCGACATGCCGAAGCTGATCATCCCCTCGCTTCAAGTGAACATGCGCGGCGGAGAACTGCCCCCGGCTGACGAAAGCGGCAAGCGTTATCTCAAGGTGCCTGTCAACGGTCTCTGAGCCGGGACTTACATCGCCATATCAGGAGGAACTCCGTGATGGACCTTCGTAAGATCGCTGACGGGCTGTCCGTCAGCCCTCAAGTCATGCCGTCCGACATTCCGGCACTTAAGGCCGAAGGCTTCCGGGCGATCATCTGCAATCGCCCCGACGCCGAGGCCGCCGATCAGCCCGGCCATGAAGAGATGTCGGCCGCGGCGGCCGCCGAGGGTCTGGAGTTCCTTTACCTGCCGGTGACCCCCGGCATCGTCACCGACGAAACAGCCCGCGCCTTCGGCCAAGCGCTGCGTGACCTGCCAGGCCCGGTGCTGGCCTATTGCCGGACCGGGACACGGTCCGCGACGCTCTGGTCGCTGAGCGAGGCCAATCGCCGTCCGCTGCCGGACATTCTCGGTGCCGCGAAGGCTGCGGGCTACGACATGAACGGCGTGGCGCGGCGCATTGCAAACGGAGGCAGGACCCCGACCGATACGGGCGACGCGAAGTTCGACGTCGTGATCGTCGGTGCGGGTGCGGGCGGCATTTCGGTCGCTGCAAGCCTAAGGTCGCGCAAGCCCGATCTGGATATCGCGGTGATCGACCCGGCCGATATCCACTACTACCAGCCGGGCTGGACGATGGTGGGTGGCGGCATCTTTGAGCCGCGCGACACCGCAAAGACGATGGGGAGCCTCATCCCGAAAGGGGTCCACTGGATCAAAGCCGCCGTCGCGGCGTTCGAGCCCAAGGACAACGCCGTCGTGCTGGATGGCTGCCGGGTGGTAAAATACGATCGGCTGGTCGTCTGTCCGGGGCTGAAGCTCGATTGGGCTGCGGTCGAGGGGCTGGAAGAGACGCTTGGCCGGAATGGCGTGACCTCGAACTACCGCTACGACCTCGCGCCCTATACGTGGCAGCTGGTGCAGGGGATGACGGCGGGAAGGGCGATCTTCACCCAGCCGCCGATGCCGATCAAATGCGCGGGTGCGCCGCAGAAGGCGCTTTATCTTTCGGGCGACGCCTGGCACCGGCGCGGGGTTCTGAAGGATATCGACATCCAGTTCATGAATGCGGGCGGTGTGCTGTTCGGCGTGAAGGATTATGTCCCGGCGCTGATGGGCTATGTCGAGAAGTACGGCGCGGACCTTAACTTCTTTCACAATCTCGTCTCGGTGGACGGTCCCGCGAAGAAGGCTACCTTCCGGATCGCCAAGCCCGAGATGGAGCCCGCCGAGATCACGGTTGATTTCGACATGATGCATGTCTGCCCGCCGCAAACTGCGCCGGACTTCATCCGCGTGTCCCCCCTCGCCGATGCAGCGGGTTGGGTCGATGTCGATCAGGCCACACTGCGTCACAAGACCTTCGACAACGTCTGGTCGCTCGGCGACGTGATGAATGCGCCGAACGCAAAGACGGCGGCCGCAGCGCGCAAGCAGGCGCCTGTTGTTGCCGAAAATATCGTCGCTGACATCAACGGTGGGTCGCCGGTCGCGCAGTACGACGGCTATGGGTCCTGCCCGCTGACGGTCGAGCGCGGCAAGATCGTGCTGGCCGAGTTCGGCTATGGCGGCGCACTCAAGCCCTCGTTCCCGAACTGGCTGGTCGACGGGACGAAGCCAAGCCACGTAGCTTGGTTTTTGAAGGAAAAGCTGCTGCCGCCGATCTACTGGAAGGCCATGCTCCGCGGCAAGGAATGGCTGGCGAAACCCGAAAAGATCCGCGTCGCTGCGGAGTGAGACCCTCGGCGGGGCGCGACGTCCCGCCGCCTTCAGGACCCTGAGAGATGATGCAACGCTTCGCCCGATACCTGCCCGTTCTCGACTGGGGGCGCACCTATTCGCGCGAGGCGTTGTCGAACGATCTGATCGCGGCGGTGATCGTCACGATCATGCTGATCCCGCAGTCGCTGGCTTACGCGCTTCTTGCGGGTCTGCCGCCCGAAGCGGGCATCTATGCCTCGATCGTGCCGATCATCCTTTACGCGATGTTCGGGACCAGCCGGGCGCTAGCTGTGGGGCCGGTCGCGGTCGTTTCGCTGATGACGGCGGTCGCGGTTGGGCAGGTCGCGGAACAGGGGACGATGGGATATGCCGCCGCCGCGCTTTCGCTCGCGCTGCTGTCGGGCGGCATTCTTCTCGTGATGGGGCTTTTTCGTCTGGGGTTCCTTGCCAATTTCCTGAGTCACCCCGTCATTGCGGGCTTCATCACGGCGAGCGGCGTTTTGATCGCGGCAAGCCAGATCAAGCATATCCTCGGGGTGTCGGCCGAAGGCCACACGCTGATCGAGATTGTCCTGTCGATCATGCGGCATCTGGGTGAGATTGACATCATCACGCTTGTGATCGGCGGCGCGGCGACCGCGTTTCTGTTCTGGGTGCGAAGGGGGTTGAAGCCCGCGCTCAGGAACCTCGGCCTGTCGCCGAGGCTTGCCGATGTCGCCACGAAGGCCGGGCCGGTCGCGGCGGTCGTGGTCACGACGCTGGCGGTCTGGGCCTTCGGCCTTGCCGACCGCGGCGTCAAGATCGTGGGCGACGTGCCGCAAAGCCTGCCGCCACTGACACTGCCCGCTTTGTCGCCCGACCTGCTGGGGGCCTTGTTCGTGCCTGCGCTTCTGATCTCGATCATCGGGTTCGTCGAGTCGATCTCTGTCGCGCAGACGCTGGCCGCGAAGAAGCGTCAGCGCATAGATCCGAACCAGGAACTGATCGGGCTGGGTGCTGCCAACCTTGGCGCCGCGTTCACCGGCGGCTATCCCGTCACGGGCGGTTTCGCGCGATCAGTCGTGAATTTCGACGCCGGTGCGGAAACGCCCGCCGCCGGGGCCTTCACTGCGCTGGGGCTGGCCATCGCTGCGGTGGCGCTGACGCCGCTCGTCTACTTCCTGCCCACCGCGACGCTCGCCGCGACGATCGTCGTCGCAGTCCTGAGCCTTGTCGATTTCTCGATCCTGAAGAAGACCTGGGCCTATTCCAAAGCCGATTTCTACGCGGTCAGCGCCACGATCCTTTTGACGCTGGGCTTCGGCGTCGAGGCGGGTGTGTCGGCAGGCGTTCTGCTGTCGATCGGCCTTCACCTTTACAAAACTTCGCGCCCGCACGTCGCCGAAGTGGGTCTGGTTCCGGGCACTCAGCACTTTCGTAACATCAACCGTCACAGGGTCGAGACGGATGAAGGGCTTCTGACGCTGCGCGTCGATGAAAGCCTCTACTTCGTCAACGCGCATTTTCTGGAAGAACTGATCCTGAACCGGGTCGCGGGGAACGATGCGCTACGCCACATCGTTCTGATGTGTTCGGCCGTGAACGAGATCGACTTTTCCGCGCTGGAACGGCTTGAAGCGATCAACAAGCGGCTTGGCGAACTCGGCATCGGGCTTCATCTCTCCGAGGTGAAGGGGCCGGTGATGGACCGGCTCAAGACCACGCATTTTCTCGATGAGTTGAACGGGCAGGTCTTCCTGTCTCAGTACGACGCCTGGCGCGCGCTTGTAACAGATCCGGCCGTCCGCAACGCGGCGGAGTGATCCTTCGCGACAGGGCGGCGTCACTGGACAGCCCGGGTGCTTTGCGGTCTTCTGAACACCTTCCCAGCGGCGGGTGACAAGGACGGAGAGCGGCATGGCGGCGTTGGAAAAACGGATCGCGCAAGGCAGGGGGGATGAACCGGCTGATCTGGTCCTTAGGGGCGGGCGGGTTTTCGATGTCGTGACGGGCGCCTTCATCGAAGGCGACGTCGCCATCTGCGAGGACACGATCGTCGGGATCGGCGCGAAATATGACGGGCGCGAGGTGATCGACGTATCGGGCATGATCCTTGTGCCTGGCTTCATCGACACGCATCTGCACATCGAAAGTTCGCTCGTCACCCCATTCGAGTTCGACCGCTGCGTTGCCCCGCGCGGGATCACGACCGCGATCTGCGATCCGCATGAGATCGCGAATGTAATCGGCCTCGACGGTATCCGTTATTTCCAGGAGGCGAGCCGCCACACGCTGATGGATATCCGGGTGCAGTTGTCGTCCTGCGTCCCGTCGAGCCACATGGAAACCGCCGGGGCGGAAATCGGCGCGGAGGATCTGGCTCAGGTGATGGGCCACCAGAGCGGGATCGGATTGGCCGAGTTCATGAACTATCCCGGCGTGATCCACCGCGATCCGGGCGCGATGGCGAAGCTGAAGCTCTTCGAAGGCGGCCATATCGACGGCCATTGCCCGCAGCTTTCGGGCCGCGATCTTAACGCCTACATCGCCGCCGGAATTCGGACGGAGCATGAGGCCACGACGGCGGAAGAGGCGCTTGAGAAGCTGCGGAAGGGCATGCGTGTACTGATCCGCGAGGGCAGCGTATCGAAAGACCTCGACGCGCTCCAGCCGGTTCTGACCGACGCGACCTCGCCCTATCTGTGCCTGTGCACCGACGACCGCAATCCGCTGGATATCGGCGAGCACGGCCATCTCGACTACATGATCCGACGGCTGATTGCGCTCGGCTCATCGCCGCTCGCCGTCTACCGGGCGGCGAGCCTGTCAGCGGCCGAGGCGTTTGGGCTGAAGGATCGTGGGCAGATCGCGCCCGGCAAGCGTGCCGACATCGTCGCCGTGGACAGTTTGGAAGGATGCCACGCGCAATTGGTGCTGTGCGCTGGGCGCCTGTTGAATGATGCCGCCTTCGCGGCGCGCGGGACGGTTCCGCCCGTGGGGCGAAATTCGGTTAAGGCGCCGAAGGTCAATGCGGACGATTTCCGCGCCCGCGCGAACCGCTCGAAGACCGATGTGATCGGAATCCTTGAAGGCAAAATCATCACCGAACATCTGGTCGAGGACATTCCCATTGCCGACGGCGACAAGCGACCCGACACGGGGCGCGATCTCATCCGCATCGCCGTGGTCGAGCGGCATGGACGGAATGGCAATATCGCGACGGGTTTCGTGAAAGGGTTTGGGCTCAAGGCGGGCGCCATCGCCTCGACAGTCTGCCACGATCACCACAATATCGCGGCGGTGGGGGCGGATTATGCCGACATGGCATTGGCGGCGAACCGGCTGTCGGAGATCGAGGGCGGAATCGTCGTTGTTCGCGATGGCGAGGTGCTGGGCGAGTTGGCGTTGCCGGTGGCTGGGCTCATGAGCCTTGAACCGTTTGAGGCGGTCCGCGACCGGCTGGTCGAATTGCGGAGTGCTGCCCGCAGTCTTGGCGTGACGCTAGAGGAACCGTTTCTTCAGCTCGCCTTCCTTGCTCTGCCGGTGATCCCCGCGTTGAAGATCACCGACCGGGGCATGGTCGACGTGACGAAGTTCGAAATCATCCCGGGCTGAGGCCCGGCCGGCGTCAGCCCGGCGACATGCCGCGCAGACGCTCGGACCGGCGGCGCAGGATTTCCACCGTCGTGAGCAGGATGATCGAGAAGGCCACGAGGATTGTCGCGACGGCGAGGATCGTGGGCGAGATCTGTTCGCGCAGGCCGGTGAACATCTGCCAAGGCAGCGTCTTTTGACCGGCCGAGCCGACGAACAACACCACCACGACCTCGTCGAACGAGGTGATGAAGGCGAAGAGGCCACCCGAGATGACGCCCGGAAGGATGAGCGGCATCTGCACCTTGAAGAAGGTCCGGACGGGCCCCGCGCCCATGTTCGCCGCCGCGCGCGTCAGTGAGTTGTCGAAGCCGACGAGCGTCGCGGTCACTGTGATGATGACGAAGGGAATGCCGAGTGCCGCATGGGCCAGCACGACACCCCAGTAGGTGCCCTGAAGCCCGATGCGCGAGTAGAAGAAATACATCCCTGCCGCCGAGATGATGAGCGGCACGATCATCGGAGAAATCAGGATGGCCATGATCGCACGACGGAACGGCACGTGAGACTGCGACAGGCCGATCGCGGCGAGCGTGCCGAAGCCGACCGAAAGAATGGTCGCCACCGGCGCGATGCGGACGGAGTTCCAAAGTGCGCCCTGCCAGTCGGCATTCGTGAAGAAGTCGCGGTAGTGCTTTAGCGAATAACCATCGGGCGACAGCGCGAGCATCTCGGGCGTGAAGGTGAAGAAGTCCTGCGCGTTGAAGCTGAGCGGTATCACGACGACGATGGGTGCGATCAGGAAGAAGAAGATCAGCCCGCAGATCAGCCGGTAGGTGTTGTGCCACAGCACTTCGCGCGGCGTCGCGTAGCTCGGTACGCTCGCCCGGTATTCGCCACGCGCGAGCCAGTAGGCGAACCAGCTTAGCACCAGCCCGATGATCGCGCCCGCGAGCAGGCCGGCAAAACCGCCGATGACGAAACCCGCAATTCCGATGATGACTGCCGAGAGAAGTCGGCCGATGCGGCGCTGCGGCACGAACTGCACAAGCACGAAGGCCAGCGCCGTCGCGAAAACCGCGCCGAGCACGACGCCCAGCAGGATGTTGCCCTTGGAGGTGCCGACGACATAGCCGAGAAGCGCGCCTGCCACGGCGTTCAAGGGAAGGGTGAAGCCGGTCAGGCTCGGCGTCGGGATTTCCGGTGCGAGTGTGGCCATCTTGGTTACCCCAACTTCACGTTATCGATGCCCACGATCTTGTCGTAGACGTAGTAGAGCAGCAGGACCGCCCCGAGGAGGATCGCCCCGAGCGCCGCAGCAAGGCCCCAGTTGAGCGAGGTCGAGATGTGGTAGGCGATCCGGTTCGAGATGAACACGCCGTTCGTTCCGCCAACGAGTTCTGGCGTGATGTAGTACCCGATCGACAGGATGAAGCAGAGGATCGATCCGGCGCCGATCCCCGGCACGGATTGTGGGAAGTAGACCCGCCAGAACGCCGTCCACGGCGTCGCGCCAAGCGATTTCGCGGCGCGCAGGTAGGTCGGCGGAATGGTCTTCATCACCGAATAGAGCGGCAGGATCATGAACGGCAGAAGGATGTGCGTCATCGCGATGATCGTGCCGAACTGGTTGTTGATCATCACCAGCCTGCCCGCATCATTGACGAGCCCAAGCCAGACGAGGATGTCGTTGATCACCCCCTGCTGCTGCAAAAGCACCTTCCACGCCGAGGTCCGCACCAGAAGCGAGGTCCAGAACGGCAGGAGGACAAGGATCATCAGGACGTTCGCCGTGGACGACCGCAGGTTCGCCAGAAGCCACGCCACGGGATAACCAAGCAGAAGGCAGCAGAACGTGATGAGCATCGACATCCACAACGTGCGGACGAAGAGCTTGATGTAGATCTGCTGCTGTGCGGGGCGCGCCTGAACCCCATCGGGCCCCTGTTCAAGATCAACGGCGTTCAGAAAGTAGCCGGGCGTGTAAGGCGGGCTGTAGGCCTTGATGGTTTCCCATTTCTCAGCGTCGGCCCAATCGCCGTCAATCTCGATGAACGCCTCTTTGTAGGAGTAGGGCTCAAACCCCGCGACAGCGCTTGCTGCGCCTTGCAGCAGCGCCGTGTCCGCCCCTTCGATCGCGGACAATGCATCGGGTGAGGTCGCGGAAAGGTCCTGCGCGAGGGCCGTGAAGAAGACCGGCCAGGGCTTGGTGTCGACCGGGCTCTTGCGGCGCTCTGCCTGAATGTCGCGCGCGAAGGTTCGGTAGACCGATGACGTGATCGGAAGTGCGTCGGCGACGCCGTCGCGCAGCTTGAAACCGGGCTGGGGGGCCCTCTTGTCGCCAGCCTCAGCCCATTTGGCCTGATTGGCGAGCCAGTCGTCGTTCCCGAAGACCGCGGCCCAGGTCTCGGGTTCTTTCCAAGCGTCGTCGAGATCGACGAACCGGTCCATGAACGCATCCCCGATGTCATCCACGCCGCGCCCGGACTTGCGGAACAGCGACGAGATGCCGGGGTTTTCGTAGTTCAGGCGCGAGCCGAGCTTGGTGTGGTTCTTCTGTTCGGCCGCGATCTGGAAATCGATGCCGAGCGCTTCGAAGACGGGTTCATCCGGGGCTTCACCGGACGTTGAGTCCCAATCTTTCAGCGCCACCACAGTGCGCGGCAGCGTATCCGACACGATCTGGTTTTCGACCGAGCGGAACAGCATGTCGGCGATCGGTGCGATGAAGGTGACGAGCACGAAGATGAGAAGCGGCGCGATCAGCAAGAGCGCGCGGATCTTCTGACGCCGGAGCGCTCGGGCGAGGCTTTTCTTCAGCGGCGTGCCATCGGCAGCGCGCATCGGGCCGTCCTGTGTGATGTCGCTCATCTCTTCCCCGTCAGTATTGTCGGTTGTTCAAAGTCACAAACGAATGAAATGGGGTGGAAGGGGCCCGCGAAGGCCCCTTCCGAAAGCGCGATTATTGCGCGAGCCAGGCCTGGAACTTGGCGTCCAGGTCGTCACGGTTGTCAGCCCACCAGCCGTAGTCGTAGATGTGGGTGTTCGTGGCGTTGGCCGGATCGGTCGGCATGTGCGGAGCCATGTCGATGCCGAGTTCCTCGTGCTTGCCGACGAGCGGAGCGGACGAGGCGCGGGCCGGGCCGTACGAGATGTACTTGGCCTGATCGGCGAGCCGCTGGGTGTCGGTCGCGAACTTCAGGAAGTCGAGCACTGCCGCTTCCTTCTCTTCCGAGAGGCCGGCCGGAACGATCCATCCGTCAAGGTCGAAGGACTGCATGTCCCACAGCATCCCGATCGGCTGGTTCTGTTCGGCGATGGCCGAGAAGAGACGGCCGTTGAAGGTCGAGCCCATCACGACTTCGCCGTCGGCCAGAAGCTGCGGCGTTTCGGCGCCGGCGGACCACCAGACGACCTGATCCTTGATCGTGCCGAGCTTGGCGAAAGCCTGTGCCTGGCCTTCATCGGTGCTGAGCACGTCGTAGATGTCTTCCTTGGCAACGCCGTCGCAGTAGAGAGCCCATTCGACGTTGTCGATAGGACGCTTCTGAAGCGCGCGCTTGCCCGGATACTTCTCAGTATCGAAGATGTCGCAGATCGAGGACGGCGGCGTGTCGCCCACGAGGTCGGTGCGGTAGCCGAAGGTGGTCGAGTAGACGATCTGCGGCACGAAGCAATCGTTCTGGAGCGTGTCGCCGAAATCGTCCGAAGCGGACGTGCCGTCCGGAGCGGCGGCCAGGACTTCGTCGAAGTCAAGCTCCATCGCGAGGCCTTCGTCGCAGAGGCGGATCGAGTCCGACACGGTGACGTCCACGAGATCCCAGGTGATGTTGCCCGCTTCGTTCATCGCGCGGAGCTTCGCCACGGCTTCCGCCGAGCTTTCGTCCCAGATGATGTTCACGTCCGGGTTCGCCGCCATGTACGGTTCAGCGTAGGCCTTGAGCTGCGAATTCTGGTAGGCACCACCCCACGACACGAGCGTGAGGTCGATCGCCGAAGCGGCGCTCGCGGACATCGCAAGCGCGCTGGTGGCGAGAAGAACTTTCTTCAGATGCATTGGTTACTCCCTAGTCAATCCCGTCATTTCGATCATGGCCCTGCCCCGGGACAGGCGGGGGGCCAAACATTGGCCGTCGCTCAGGCGTCGAGCGCGCGGCAATCCTGGGGCAGCCAGCCGATTTCGATATGGCTGCCGGGTTCAAGCCGGACCTGGTCCGGCGCGTTGCGCGTCTTGACGACGAAATCGTCATTGCCGGCAACGCGGAGCCGGGTGCGGAAGATGTCGCCCATATAGATGAACTCCAGCACTTCGGCCTTGAGTGTGTGGGCGCCTGGCTGAAGGCGGGACTTGTTGAACTCCACCCGCTCCGGCCGGATCGACACACGGGTGCGTTCGCCGGGCTTCGAGACGTTCACGGGCTTGCAGTCGATCAGTTCGCCATCGTCCAGTTCGACGATCGCCACCTCACCCTTGATCTCTTTCACCGTGCCCAGAAGCGTGTTGTTTTCGCCGATGAACTGGGCGACGAAGCTGTTTTCCGGCTCTTCGTAGAGCTTTGCGGGCGGGGCGAGCTGCTGGATGCGTCCGTCATCGAACACCGCGATGTTGTCCGACATGGTCAATGCTTCGGTCTGGTCGTGGGTCACATAGACCGTGGTGATACCCAGATCGTGCGCGAGGCGCGTGATTTCGAACTGCATATGTTCGCGAAGCTGCTTGTCGAGTGCGCCGAGGGGTTCGTCCATCAGAACCAATTCAGGTTCGAAGACGAGCGCGCGGGCAAGCGCGATGCGCTGTTGCTGACCACCCGAAAGCTGCGCCGGACGGCGGCCGCCGAAAGCGCCCATCTGCACCATGTCGAGCGCGCGCTTGACCTTCTGCTCGCGCTCGGACTTGCCGAGGCCGCGTACTTCGAGGGGGAAAGACAGATTCTCCGCCACCGTCATGTGCGGGAAAAGCGCATAATTCTGGAACACCATCCCGATGCCACGCTTGTGCGGCGGGATATTGTTGATCGGACGACCGTCGAGTTTGATATCGCCATGGGTTGCGGTCTCGAAACCGGCCAGCATCATCAGACACGTGGTCTTTCCGGACCCGGACGGCCCGAGCATCGTCAGGAATTCGCCCTTCGCGATGGCGAGGTTCAGGTCCTTGACGACCAGAATTTCACCGTCATAGCTCTTCTGCACATGATCGAAATGGACGAAGGCATCTGCGCCACCGGCGTCAGTTTGTGTCAATTGCGGGCTCCCCATCAGTGCGTTTTTTTGAGTCTTTATTACGCGCTTTGCGACTTAATCGGAACAGCGCGCTGATTTCAACCACGGAAGAGAACTCATCAGCGCACGGCATTGTCCGGCGGACGAATTGCCGGAAATGCATTCAGTGCGACCAGATTGTACGCGATTTCGACATCAGGCGGTTAGAATAGTTTGATTCCGGCCTGTGATCAGCCACCCGTCATGTAGGGCATGAGAACGACCTCGCTGTCCGCCCTGATCTCGGTGAACCACGCTTCGCGATAGATAACCCCGTCGAGCGACAGCGAAACCCCGCGCTTGATCTGCGGTTCGAGCCCCGGATATTTCTCGGCCAGCCGGTCGAGCAATTCCTTGAAGGTCGAGGCCTCGACCTCGACCTCGGTTTCACCGTCCGCCGCCTGCCGGAGTGATCCCCAGAGCTGGACCTTGACCATCTCAGCCCGCCTGATCGAGCGCCTTGAGCACACGCGGCGGTGACATCGGCAGTTCCGTCATGCGAACGCCCGTGGCATTTGAAACGGCGTTCGAGATGGCCGCGAGCGGCGGAACGATCGGCGTTTCGCCAACGCCGCGCACGCCGTAAGGGTGGCCGGGGTTTGGAATTTCGAGGATGACCGTCTCGATCGGCGGCAGGTCCGACGCGACCGGTACGCGGTAGTCGAGGAAGCCGGGGTTCTGAAGACGCCCGTCCTTGCCGTAGATGTATTCCTCGTTCAGCGCCCAGCCGATGCCTTGCACCGCGCCACCCTGCATCTGGCCTTCGACATAGTCGGGATGGACGGCCTTTCCGGCGTCTTGGAAGACCGTGTAGCGCAGCACCTTCGTCGCGCCGGTTTCCCGGTCGACCTCGACGTCGCAGAGGTGGACGCCGAAGCTGACGCCCGCGCCGTCGGCATTGACCTCGAAGTGGCCCGCGATGGGGCCACCGGTCTCGGCCGATACGGCGGCGATTTCGGCCAGCGTCATAGGGGGGAACTTGCCCGCATTGGGGCCGGCGGGCATCGCTGCGCCGTCCTTCCATTCGACCGCCTCGGGGTCGATGCCCCAGATCTTCGCGGCCCGCGTGCACATCTTCTGGATCGCGTCGCGCGCCGCCTTGATCGTGGCTAGCCCGACCGCGAAGGTCACCCGGCTGCCGTCGGTCACGTCGTTGTAGCCAAGCGACGAGGTGTCGGCGACGATCGTGCGCACACGGTCATATGGGATCCCGAGTTCCTCGGCCGCCATCAGGCTGATCGAGGCGCGGGACCCGCCGATATCGGGGTTGCCCTCGGTAATGCCGACAGTGCCGTCGGTGTTCACGTTGAGCGACACGCAGGTATTGCCGCCGAAGTTGAACCAGAATCCGCAGGACAGCCCGCGCCCCTGATTGGGGCCGAGCGGCGCGGAGTAATGCGGATGCGCCTTGGCGGCCTCAAGCGTCGCGACCAGCCCGATGTCCGGGAAGGTCGGGCCGTAGGACGATTTCGTGCCCTTCTGCGCGGCGTTCTTGAGCCTGACATCCAAGGGATCGAGCCCAAAGTGCAAGCAAAGCTCGTCAACAACGCTTTCCACTGCATATATCGCCATGGGCGCGCCCGGCGCGCGGTAGGCGGCTTCCTTCGGGCGGTTCGTGAGGACCGACCAGCCGTAGGTGCGGACCGCGTCGAGGTCATAGGCCGCGAAGGCGGCTGAGCAGCCGAATTCGGTCGTGCCACATGGGAACGCGCCGCCCTGGTAGCGCAGCGTCGCCTGCGCGGCGGTGATGCGCCCGTCCTTCGTCATGCCGATCTTGACGTCCGACGATGACGACACCGTCGGCCCGGTCGCGCGGAACACCTCGTCCCGCGTCATGACGATCTTGACCGGACGCCCTGACTTTTTCGACAGCATCAGCGCCACCGGTTCGATGAAAACGGTCGTCTTGCCGCCGAATCCGCCGCCGATTTCGGAAGCGGTAACGCGCAACTGGCTGGCTTCCATTCCCATGATGTCGGCGCAAAGCGTGCGGACCATGAATTGGCCTTGAGTGCAGCACCAGAGGTCCGCCTTGCCGTCCGTCGTGACCGAGGCGAGGCAGGCGTGGGGTTCGATATAGCCCTGATGGGTCGCGGCCGTCTTGAAGCTGCGTTCGATGATCTTGTCGGCCTTCGCGAAACCGGCATCCAGATCGCCGTGGCCGAATTCGAAATGCGCCGTGACGTTTTCCGAATGGCCCGCAGGCACGTTTTCCTGAACGCGGCCTTCCTGCACGACGGGGGCGCCGGGCTTCATCGCTTCGTCCACGTCAGTCACGTGCGGCAGAACCTCGTAGTCGACCTTGATGAGCTTCAGTGCGGCCTTCGCTGTCGCGGCATCGGTAGCAGCGACGGCGGCGACGGCGTGCCCGTCATAAAGCGCCTTGCCGCGCGCCATGCAGTTATCCTGCACGTCGCGTGTGAAATCGTCTTCCGGCACGCCAAAATCGGCTGCGGTGACGATGGCTTTCACGCCCTTCAGCGCCTCGGCGGCGGAGGTGTCGATGCTTTTGATCCGGGCATGCGCGTGGGGGCTGCGCAGGATGCGGCCCATGAGCATTCCGGGCGCGGTAGCATCCGCGCCGTACATCGCGCGGCCAGTGACCTTGTCGACGCCATCCGGGCGACGAACCCGTGTGCCGACCTGCTTGAAATCGCGGCGGGTGTATTCGTCCAAGGACATATCAGGCCCCCCTCATTTCGGCCGCGGCGGACTGAACAGCGCGGATGATCTTGTCGTAGCCCGTACAGCGGCAAAGGTTGCCGGCGAGCCAGTAGCGCAGTTCCTCGTCCGTCGGATCGGGGTTCTTTTCGAGAAGCGCCTTCGCGGCGACGAGGATGCCCGGCGTACAGATGCCGCATTGCAGGGCCGCGTGGTCGATGAAGTGGCGTTGAAGCGGGTGAAGATCGTCGCCGTCGGCCATGCCTTCGATCGTCTGGATCTCGGCCCCTTCGGCCTCGGCGCCGAGGACGAGGCAGGAACAGACGAGCCGGCCGTTCAGCGTGACCGAACAGGCGCCGCAGTCGCCGGTGCCGCAACCTTCCTTGGCTCCGGTAAGGGCAAGGCGGTTTCTCAGCGCGTCCAGAAGCGTTTCATCCGGCGCGCAGAGGAATTCATATGGGTCGCCGTTGATCGTGGTGGAAACGGGAATGGACTTCATTTCGAGCCTCCGGCGCGGGCATAGGCAATGAGGGCAGCGCGCTTTGCCAGCGTGCCTGCGGTTTTGGTGCGGTATTCAACCGTGCCGCGCTTGTCGTCGATGGGATTGCAGACGGATTCGCAGGCCTTCGCCATTTTGGCGAGCGTGTCGTCATCGAGCTTGGTGCCGACCAGAACCTTGGCGGCCTCTTCGGCGACCACAACTGTCGGTGCTACGGCGCCGAGGGCGATGCGCGCCGCCTTGACGGTCCCGTCGGCGTTCAGTTCCAGAGAAACGCCCGCCGAGGCGACGGCGATGTCCATTTCGGTGCGCGGGATAAAGCGGAGATAGGCGTCGGATGCCCGTTGGGGCCGCGCGGGCAGGAAGATGGAGGTGACGATCTCACCCTTCTTGAGCGTCGTCTTGCCGGGTCCTGCGGGAATCTCGGCGACCGGGCAGTCGCGCTCCCCCTCAGGGCCTGTGATCCGCGCCACCGCACCTGCCGCGACGAGCGGCGGGACCGAGTCGGCGGCGGGGGAGCCGTTGCAGAGGTTTCCTGTCATCGTTGCGCGGCCCTGGACCTGGGTGGAGCCGATCAGCTGGATGCCTTCGGCCACGCCCGGCCACAGCTTGCAGACGCCCTCATGTTCGCCGATCTCCGCGCCCGAAACAGCCGCGCCTATCCGGTAGCCGCCGTTTTCCTCGACGATGTCGCGGATGCCGGGGATGCGCTTAATATCAACGATGAGGTCGGGTTCGACCACGCCGGACTTGAGCTGAACGAGGACGTCCGTCCCGCCGGCCAGCACACGGGTGAGACCTGCTGCGGCGGCGAGCGTCGCGGCTGCCTCCTTGGCGGTATTCGCGGCTACGTATTGCATCTTGCGCTTCGTCCTCCGGGCCGTCGTTGCGGGATAGGGGCCGGTTCGGCAAAAAGTGCATTCCGGCGACCGAGCGTCACCATACCCAACACGGCGGAAAGGGAAAGGCCAGTCGCGTCAGATATCCTTCACAAATCTCAGCGCGTCGAAAATTGCCGCGTGGGTGTTCCGCGCCGCCACCGCGTCGCCGATCCGGAACAGGCGGAAACCGCCGGATGGACCGCCATTCAACGTCTGCGGCCGGCCTTCGATCAGCGCGTCATAGTCGACCTCGCCAAGGTTCACCGACAGCGGCTTCAGATCGAAATAAAGGTCGTCCAGCGGCAGCGTGCCATGGTTGACCACGATCTGGTCATAGTGACGTTCCTTCGCGAGCGGCATGTAGTCCGAGCCGATCACCGCTTTGAGCTGGTTGCCGTCCTTGTGAACAGAGGTCAGGCGGTAAGTCACGGTGAAGGTGACGTCCTTGTCCTGCATTGAGCGCATGTAGGGGACGAGGTTCATCGCCATCACGTCGGGCGCGAAGCTGCGGTCGGGGGTCATGATCTCGACCTTAGAGCCGGCCGCGGCGACGATTTCGGCCGCCTGAAGTGCGGCGTGGTCGCCCGCGTCGTCATAGACCAGTACGTTCGTGCCAGGTTTCACATCGCCGGAAATGACATCCCAGGACGACACGACGTGTTCGTTGCCCTCTTCCAGCACATCCGTGTGGGGCAGGCCGCCGGTCGCGACGATCACCACATCGGGGCTGAGCGTCGTCACGTCGTCCGCTTCGGCCCAGGTGTCGAACCGGAATTCCACACCGCGCGCGGCGCATTGCGCCATGCGCCAGTCGATGATCCCGATCATCTCCTTGCGGCGGGGCGTCTGTGCCGTCAGCCGGACCTGCCCACCGGGCTGGGATGCCGCCTCGAACACCGTGACGTCGTGGCCCCTCTCGGCCGCGACCCGAGCAGCCTCGAGCCCGGCGGGACCGGCGCCGACGATTACGATCTTCTTTTTCTCGGTCGCCGGGGCGATGTCATGCGGCATCGAAAGCTCGCGCCCCGTCGCGGCGTTGTGTGTGCAAAGCGCGTCGCCTGCCTGGTAGATCCGGTCTAGGCAATAGGTGGCGCCGACGCAGGGCCGGATATCCTCTTCGCGTCCTTCGATGATCTTCCTGACGATATGCGGGTCGGCCATGTGTGCCCGCGTCATGCCGACCATGTCGAGCTTGCCGCTGGCGACGGCGTGGCGGGCGGTCGCCACGTCGGGGATGCGCGCGGCGTGGAAGGTGGGCATGCCAACCTCGGCCCGGATACGTCCCGCGAAGTCGAGGTGAGGGGCCGATTTCATCCCCTGCACCGGGATCACGTCCGTCATAGCGGCATCCGTTTCGATATGGCCGCGAATGATGTTGAGGAAATCGACATGGCCCGACTTCTTGAACATGTGGCCAACCGCGATCCCTTCTTCTGCGTTCATACCGCCCCTCATCGCCTCGTCGGCGGTGTAGCGGACGCCCACGAGGAACGACTCGCCCACGCGTTCGCGGATTGCAGCCACCACATCGAGCGCGAAACGCGCGCGGGTCTCCAGCGATCCCGAGCCGTAGGGGCCGTCGAGTTCGTTGGTCGCGGGCGACATGAATTGATCCATGAGGTGCCCGTAGCACTCAAGCTCGACCCCATCGAGGCCGGCAGCCGCCATGCGTTCGGCCGCGTCGGCGTAGTCGCCGATGATGCGCGCGATGTCCCAGTCCTCGATCTTCTTCGGGAAGGCGCGGTGAGCGGGTTCGCGGTGATGCGACGGCGTGACGGCGGGCAGCCAGTCGCCCTTGTTCCAATGCGTCCGCCGCCCAAGGTGCGTCAGTTGGATCATCACCGCGCAACCATGGTCGTGGCATTCGTCGGCGAGCTTCTTCATCCAGCCCACGACCTCGTCCTTGTAGGCGAGGATATTGTTGAAGACGGGCGGGCTGTCCTTTGAGACTGCGGCCGAGCCTGCCGTCATCGTCATCGCCACCCCGGCCTTGGCGCGTTCTACGTGGTAGGCGCGGTAGCGATCCTTGGGCATCCCGTCTTCGGGATAGGCCGGTTCATGCGCCGTCGTCATGATCCGGTTTTTCAGGGTCAGGTGCTTCAACTGGTAGGGCTGCAGGAGCGGATCGTTCGACGCCATTGCGGTTTCCTGTTCGAGTTGGCCCGGTTCCGGGACGTTGGTAGAATCAGTTTAACGCCACTTTCGGGGCGTGGGGCCCGCCAAAACCGACACATGTGTCGATTTTAGTCGGCATAGGCTGCGCGCGTTGCTCTATGAAGCAATCATGGATGATGGCGAGACACTCGGGCGTGGCTGGCGCGGAACGGAGGCGGGCTGGATAGAGGCCGCCTACGGCATGCTGATCGAAGGCGGGGTCGAGGCGGTGAAGATCCTTCCCCTCGCCAAAAGGCTGCGCCTGTCGCGGACGAGCTTCTACTGGCATTTCGCCGATCGAGAAGCGCTGCTTTCGGCTCTTGTCGCGCGCTGGCAGGAAAAGAACACTGGCAATCTGATCCGGCAGACGGAGCTTCCGGCGGCGACGATCAATGAGGCCGTGCTCAATCTTTTCGATTGCTGGATCACGCCTGAACTGTTCGATGCCGCCTTGGATGTCGCGATGCGCAACTGGGCGCACACCGACGACGCTTTGGGCAAGGCATTCGAGGAAGCGGATGCAGCGCGGATCGCGGCGATCCGGGCGATGTTCCTGCGCCGTGGCTACCGTGCCGAAGACGCCGATATCCGCGCCAACACGATCTATCTGACGCAGGTCGGATATCTCGTGGTCGGGGCGTCCGAAACGCTGGAAGAGCGCCTGCAGCGCATCCCGACCTGGCTGGAGACGTTCACCGGACAGCCCGCGAGCATGGCGGAACTGGAGGCTTTCAACGAACGCCACCGCATCCGGGAAGCGGGCTGACCGTCAGCCCCGCACGGCTTCGATCATCCGGTGCACATTCTCGGGATCGGCATCCGGCGTGATCCCGTGGCCGAGGTTGAAGATGTGCGGCCCGTTGGCGAAGGTCTTTACGATGCGCTTCGTTTCCGACACCAGCTTTTCGCCCCCGGTGACCAGGAGGCTAGGGTCGAGGTTGCCCTGCACGCAGCCATCGCTCTGCACGTTCGCCGCCGCCCATTCGGCAGAGACGGAATTATCGATGGCAACGCAGTCCGCCCCGGTCGCCTTCGCAAAGCCCACATAGCGGTCGCCCGCCTCGCGCGGGAATGCGATGATTGGCAGGCCCGGATGGCGCGCCTTCAATTCCGAGATGATCCGCGCGGCGGGTGCGAGGGCGAATTCGTCGAAATCCGAGCCCGAAAGGGAGCCCGCCCAGCTGTCGAACAACTTCACGACCTCTGCGCCGGCCTCGACCTGCGCCGAGAGATAGTCGATCGTCGATTCGGTCAGAAGATCGATGAGCGCCTTGAAGGTCGCCCTGTCGGTGTCCTTCAACGCATGGGCAGGCCCTTGATCGGGTGTGCCGCGCCCGGCGATCATGTAGGTCGCGACCGTCCACGGCGCCCCGGCGAAGCCAATAAGCGTGACTTCGCGTGGCAGTTCGCGCGACAGGATGCGCACGGTTTCGTAGATCGGGGAGAGTGTTTCGTGGATCGCCTCGCGCGGTTTCAGACGCGTCATGTCGTCGGGGCCGGTGATCGTGGATAGCCTCGGCCCCTCGCCGGTGACGAACCACAGGTCCGCGCCGAGAGCCTGAGGCAGAAGAAGAATGTCGGCGAAGAGGATGGCCGCGTCGAAGCCGTAGCGGCGGAGCGGCTGCAACGTCACCTCGGCCGCCAGTTCGGGGTTGTAGCAGAGGGATAGGAAATCGCCCGCCTTGGCGCGCGTCGCACGGTATTCCGGCAGGTATCGCCCCGCCTGCCGCATCATCCAGATCGGCGGAACGGGAAGCGTCTCGCCGGCGAGGGCGCGCAGGATCGTCTTGGTCATTGGGCTCTCCTTCGGCTCCCTTTGATCCTTTGCTGCGACGTGATGTCAAGCCGTGGGGCGGCGCACCGCCATTGCGTGGACGTCATGTCGCGGCTATGCCGGGGCCATGACCTTGCCAACCTCCAAATCGCCCCTGAAGATCGGCACCCGCGGCTCTCCGCTGGCACTCGCGCAGGCGTTCGAAACGCGTTCGCGGCTCATGCAGGCGCATGGCATCACAGAGGATGCCTGCGAGATCGTCATCATCAAGACCACTGGTGACCGGGTGCAGGACCGGCCGCTGAAAGAGATCGGCGGCAAGGGCCTGTTCACCAAGGAGATCGAAGAGGCGCTGCTTTCCGGCGGCATCGACATCGCCGTTCACTCGATGAAGGACATGCCGGTCGCGCAGCCAGACGGGCTGCTTATCGACTGCTACCTTCCGCGCGAAGACGTGCGGGACGCCTTCGTTTCGCCCGGGATCGAACGCCTGGCTGACCTGCCGGAGGGTGCGGTTGTGGGGTCCTCGTCGCTGCGGCGGCGGGCGCAGCTTGCCAACCGTCGGCCGGATCTGAAGCTCGTGGAGTTTCGGGGCAACGTGCAGACACGCCTCAAGAAGCTAGGCGATGGCGTGGCGTCGGCGACGTTCCTTGCCATGGCCGGCCTTAACCGGCTTGGCATGGCGAACGTGGCCAGAAGCGCGATTGAACCCGAAGAGATGCTGCCCGCTGTCGCCCAAGGTGCGATCGGGATCGAGCGGCGCGCAAATGACGCGCGGGCAGAGGCGCTTCTGGCGGCGATCCACGACCGCGCGACGGGCGAGCGTCTGGCGGCTGAGCGCGCTTTCCTGGCCGCGCTCGACGGGTCCTGCGAGACGCCGATCGCGGGGCTCGCGATGCATGAAGCCGGCGGGCTGTGGCTTCGCGGTGAGATCCTGCGGCCCGATGGCTCTGAAGTGATCCGGGGCGAACGCTTGGCGAGGGTTGCCGACGGCGCAGATGCCGGGCGCGATCTGGCCGAAGAGCTGCTTTCCCAAGCGCCTTCGGGCTTCTTCGACTGGCGTTGAGACCGGTGCTTTGGGCCTAACCGAGATTTCGGGCAGAAAGCGGCAAATCAGGCGCGCGCGGCGCGTGTGATTTCGTCTTCGCTCAGCCCATAGCGGGTGGCGAAGCGGTGGCGCGCCGCAACGAGGCGCGGGTCGTCGGGCCGCATGCCGAGCGTTCGGATGAACTCGACCCGGCTTTTCGATTTCAGCGCTTCGCGGTCGATGGCGGTGCCCATCGCGCGGTCGATGATCTGCCCGCCCGCCGTGACGTGGAACCATTTCGAGAAGTCGCGGAAATGGTGCTGGTTGTGCAGCGTCGTGACGTGACGCTCTACGGCGGTCTTCTTCACCGGAAGATGGGCAGTCGAATGGAACCATTCATAGGCGAGGAAGGTCGCGCCGCCCCCGATTAGAACGATTGCAGCGGTACCGGCCAGGGCCCAGTCCGCGCCGAACAGCGTGAGGATAGCCCAGACGGCGGTGAAGTTGATCGCAAGAACGGGAAACACCACAAAGTCGGGCGCGAAGAAAAGCGCGGTGTTCGTTGGAAAGTCGTGGTGTCCGTAATGCGCCCGGTAGAGCAGATCGAACTGCCACTGCCGCTTCGGGGGCGGCAGATGGAAGATGAAACGGTGCAGGTTGTATTCGTTCAGCATCTGCATCGGGATGCCCAGCAGGGCCAGCGCCCAGAGCCATGGATGCCCTGACATGGCAACGATTATGACACCAATTACGATCCCGGCGGCGATGCCGAGAATCGAGTGGTGAGCAAACATGAGGCGCAGGCGCTGCATCCGATCCTTTCCCGAAGAGGATAAAAGGTCGGGCGAATCCCCTTACGGGTCAAGCCGGACGAAGTGGATTACCCCTGAGACGTAGCGTCCGGTACGGTCTTGCCCGGATTGAGAATGTTCAACGGATCGAATGCAGTCTTCACCGCCCGCATCATGTCGAGCGCGACCGGGTCCTTGCGCCGCCGCATCGACGAGAGCTTCGACAGTCCGATGCCATGTTCGGCGGAGAATGAGCCGCCAAGGTCAGCCACGATGTCCTCCACCGCTTCGGTCAGGTCCTCGTCAAGCGCGGGGTCGGTCCGGCTGGGGAAGATCGTGAAGTGCAGGTTGCCGTCACCGAGATGGCCGACTGTATTCGTGACCGCCGCGGGATCGAGTCGGGCCACGGCGCTGAGCGCTCGGTCGAGGAACGTGCCCACGCGGTCGAGCGGCAGCGCAATGTCGGTATCGACGGTGTGTCCGTGGCCAAGCGTGATTTCCGCAGCTGCTTCGCGCCGGGCCCAGATCGCGCTGCGCTGCGCCTCGGAGCGGGCGACGGTGGCGTCGAGGATAAGGCCGTCTTCGAGCATATCGCCAAGCGTCTCTTCAAGCAGGGCGGTCAGCGGCACGCTGCCGTCCGGGCCGGGCGTTACGTCTCGGGGTGCGGTCGCGCCGAGTTCGACGAGGATCGCCACGTCGTGAATTTCGTCGAAGGGCAGGCCGAGGTCCGGTCGGCGGGCGCGAAGCTGTTCCTGGTAGGTGCGAGGCATGAACTCGAACGCCTCGACGAGGCCACCGGTCGCCGCCTGCAGCCGGTTCAGGAGCGTCAGTGCTGCGTCGAGCGATCCGGTCGCCAGCATCGCCGTGGCGTGCGCGCGGGGCAGGGGAACAAGGCGCATGACGGCAGCTGTTATGATGCCCAACGTCCCCTCGGCCCCGATAAAGAGATGCTTCAGATCGTAGCCGGAATTGTCCTTGTGAAGCTCTGACATGAGGTTCATCACACGCCCGTCGGCCAGCACGACCTCAAGCCCTTGGCAAAGCGCGCGCGTCGAGCCGTAGCGCAGTACGTTCGATCCGCCCGCATTCGTTGAAAGCGTTCCGCCGATCGTCGCCGACCCGCGCGCGCCGAACCAGAGCGGGAAGTAGAGGTCGTGCCCGGCGGCGGCGTCGTGGAGGGTGGACAGGATGACGCCAGACTCGACGATCGCGGTCCGGGCTTCGGGCCGGATCGCGCGGATACGGTTCATGCGTTCGAGCGAGAGCATCAACGCGCCTTGAGCGAAAGTTGCGCCCGTCAGGCCGGTGCGCCCGCCTGCGGGAACGACGGGAACGCGCGCTTCGGTGGCAAGGCGCAGGATCGCGGAGACTTCGTCCCGGTTGGCGGGACGGAGGACGGCGATGGGGTCAGCATCGTATTTACCGGTCCAGTCGCGCCGATAGGGCGCCGTGTCGTCCCCTATCAGGACGTGCGCGGTACCAAGGATTTCGGTGAGACGGTCGAGGATCTGCATCGGGCGCTCCGGTTTCGATGGCGCCACTTTCGTGCAGGGAAAAGAAATTGGCCAGCGCCAAGGCGCCGGCCAAACTTATGCGATTGCGATGGAATGCGCAGTCAGTGCGCCAGAAGCACCGGCAGTTCCGCCTGTTCGAGCATGTTGCGCGTCGTTCCGCCCAGGATTGCCTCGCGGAAACGGGAATGGCCATAAGCGCCCATCACCACGAGGTCGGCATCGATATCGCGGGCATGACGCGCCAGCACGTCCGAGGTGCGGGGCAGGGTCTTTGCCAGCACCGATACTTCCGCGTGGACACCGTGCCGCGACAGAAGCTGAGACAGGAGCCCGCCGGGATCGGACCGCTCCGCGCCGTGGGTCGGCGGATCGATGACCGTGATGTTCACGGCCTTAGCGGCCTTCAGAAGCGGCAGCGAAACGCGGGCTGCGGTCAGTGCCTCATCCCCCTGGTTCCAGGCAAGAACGATCCGTGTCGCGAAGCGGTTTACGTCAAAATTGTCGGGCAGGATCAGCACCGGCGCACGGCCTTCGAACAGACACGCCTCGACGATCGCTTCGGCGGCGGGGTCGCCTTTGTCGCCGTAGGGCTTGGCCAGCACGACGAGATCGCTGTATCGGGCCAGCAACGCGACCGGACCTCCAATGGCGCCGATCTGCGCGACCGCCGTATCGACGCCCCAACGGATGTCTTCCGAGGCCAGCCGTTCCCGGACCTTGGTTTCGGCTTCGGTCACTTCTTCCTTGGCTTGATTGTAAGCCTCTTGCGTCAGGATCGCGCTGGCGCCCGCGTAGTAGTAACCGGTTTGCGTCCGGTCGATTCCGATGCAAAGCACATCAAGATGTGCATCCTCCCTGCGCGCAAGCGCCACTGCCGCGTCGATCTGGGGCAATGACGCGTCGGCATCGGTGACGATTGTAAGAATCGACTTGTAGGCCATGCTGCATTTCCTCCGCACTCGCTGGCTTTCTGGTGGTGATATTGTTGTGGCATGGATTTCGCCGCTTTGACACGGATCAAGGAGCGGTGGCTCGTTCAGCGACGAAGGTGCGCAACGCACCGCAGCGCGGGTCCGAATGCGAATTTGACCCAGATCAAGGCGAGGTGACGGTCCCCCGTCCATTACCCGATCAGTCGAAGACCGTCCGGGGGTCAGTCCGAATCGGACGGCGGGACAAGACGAGGGAACGCTGACATGTGGGATTATCTGAAGCTCGCCGTGCTTGGCCTTATCGCGGTTCTTGCCGCGATCGCGGCCAACTACGCACGCGATCTGGCTTACATGGTGAATGCGATGACGGTGATGCTCGCCGCCGCGATCACCTTTCTTTGGGTGCTGCGCCGGGTGGGCGAAAGCAGGCCGGAGCCGATTCACGAATACAATGACGGAGTGGTGCGCGCGGGCGTGATCGCGACTTCATTGTGGGGAGTCGTCGGCTTTCTTGTTGGTGTCACAATCGCCTTCCAGCTTGCCTTTCCTGCATTGAACTTTTCAGACCTCACACATGGTTACCTGAATTTCGGCAAGCTCAGGCCGCTCCATACCTCGGCGGTGATCTTCGCCTTCGGGGGTAACGCCCTGATCATGTCGACGTTCTACATCGTCCAGCGGACCTCGGCCGCGCGGCTTTGGGGCGGGAACCTCGCCTGGTTCGTCTTCTGGGGTTACCAGCTTGTTATCGTGCTGGCCGCGACGGGATATATTCTCGGCGCTACCCAGTCGAAAGAATACGCTGAACCGGAATGGTACGTGGACTGGTGGCTGACCATCGTCTGGGTCGCATATCTCGCCGTGTTCCTCGGCACCATAATCAAGCGGAAAGAACCCCACATCTACGTGGCGAACTGGTTCCTGCTGTCGTTCATCGTCACGATTGCGATGCTGCACATCGTGAACAACCTGTCCGTTCCGGTATCGATCTTCGGCTCCAAGTCGGTACAGGTCTTCGCAGGCGTTCAGGATGCGATGACGCAATGGTGGTACGGCCACAACGCGGTGGGCTTCTTCCTGACTGCAGGCTTCCTCGGCATGATGTACTACTTCGTGCCAAAACAGGCCGAGCGGCCGGTCTACAGCTACAAGCTGTCGATCATCCACTTCTGGGCGCTGATCTTCCTCTACATCTGGGCGGGTCCGCACCACCTGCACTACACAGCGCTGCCCGACTGGGCCGGTACGCTGGGCATGGTGTTCTCGGTGATCCTGTGGATGCCCTCGTGGGGCGGCATGATCAACGGCCTGATGACGCTCTCGGGCGCGTGGGACAAGCTTCGCACCGATCCGATCATCCGGATGATGGTGGTTTCCATCGGCTTCTACGGCATGTCGACCTTCGAAGGCCCGATGATGTCGATCAAAGCGGTGAACTCGCTGTCGCACTACACCGACTGGACCATCGGTCACGTTCATTCCGGCGCTCTTGGCTGGAACGGCATGATCACCTTCGGCGCGCTTTACTTCCTCGTGCCGCGGCTTTGGAAGCGTGAACGGCTTTATTCGCTGTCGCTCGTGTCCTGGCACTTCTGGCTCGCCACGATCGGCATCGTTCTTTACGCCGCGTCGATGTGGGTGACGGGCATCATGGAAGGCCTGATGTGGCGCGAAGTCGATAGCCAGGGCTTCCTCGTGAACGCCTTCGCGGACACGGTCTCGGCCAAGTTCCCGATGTATGTGGTGCGCGGTCTGGGAGGGGTTCTTTACCTCGCCGGTGCGATCATCATGGTCTACAACCTCTGGGCAACGGTTGCGAAACAGCAGGCTACGGCCTCCGTTTCGACGCCCGTCCCGGCCGAATAAGGGAGGGCTGTGCAAATGGGTATTCTCGACAAGCACAAGTTTCTTGAAACCAACGCGACAGCGCTTCTGGTCGGCTCGTTCCTCGTCGTCACCATCGGCGGCATCGTGGAGATCGTGCCTCTCTTCTATCTCGAGAACACGATCGAGAAGGTGGAGGGCGTGCGGCCTTATACGCCGCTGGAACTGACAGGGCGCGACATCTACATCCGCGAGGGTTGCTATGTCTGCCATAGCCAGATGATCCGCCCGATGCGGGACGAGGTGGAGCGCTACGGGCACTACAGCCTCGCGGCGGAATCGATGTACGATCATCCGTTCCAGTGGGGGTCGAAACGGACGGGGCCAGACCTCGCGCGTGTTGGCGGCCGCTACTCGGATGAGTGGCATGTCGACCACCTGACCGATCCTCAATCTGTCGTTCCGGAATCGGTGATGCCGAAGTACGGCTTTCTCTCCAACCGGCTGATCGAGCCCAAGTATATCGAGGACAGGCTTTCGACCGACGCGCTTGTCGGCGTGCCTTACACGTCCGAGATGATCGAGCTTGCGAAAGCCGATTTCGCCGCACAGGCCGATCCGGACGCCGATACCGACGGTCTGGTCGAGCGTTATCCGGGTGCGGTCGTGTCGAATTTCGACGGTCAGCCGGGTATTACCGAGATGGATGCGCTGATCTCTTACCTGCAGGTCCTCGGTACGATGGTCGACTTCTCGACCTTCGAATACGACCCGGACCGCTGAGGAGGGGCGAACATGGATATCTATTCAATCCTGAGGGAATTCGCTGACAGCTGGGCGCTTCTGGCGCTGTTTGCGATATTCGTCGCCATCGTCGTCTGGGCCTTCCGGCCCGGATCGAAAGCGGTGCACCGCGACATCGCAAACATTCCCTTCCGTCATGAGGACAGACCCGCGCCGGGTGGCGCCAAGGCGCAGGAGACTTCGAAATGAGCAAGAAACCGACGAAGCGGGAGCATGTAGAACCTGATACGACGGGCCATTCCTGGGACGGGATCGAGGAATACAACAACCCTCTGCCTCGCTGGTGGCTGTGGACGTTCTACCTGACGATCATCTGGGGTGTGCTCTACACCATCGCCTATCCGGCGTGGCCGCTTGTAACTTCCGCGACGCAGGGCCTTCTGGGTCAGGATAGCCGCGCCGACGTGGCGGCCGAGATCGAGCGGTTCGACGCGGCAAATGCGCCGATCGAGGAAAAACTCGTCGCTGCCGATCTCATGCAGATCGGGGAGGACCCGGAACTTGTGAACTACACGCAGAATGCGGGTGGCGCGGTGTTCCGGACGTGGTGCGCGCAATGCCATGGCTCGGGTGCTGCCGGGGCGGTCGGGTATCCGAACCTTCTGGACAACGACTGGCTTTGGGGTGGCACGATCGAGGATATCCACGCCACGATCTCTCATGGCATCCGCAATACCGAGGATGACGATGCGCGCTACTCCGAAATGCCGCGCTTTGGGGCCGACGAACTTCTTGAACCCGAGCAGATCGATCAGGTCGTGCAGTATGTCCTGCAGATCTCGGGCCAGGAGCACGACGCTGCGCTCGCGACCGAAGGCGCGACTGTCTACGCCGACAATTGCTCGGCCTGCCACGCCGAGGACGGCACGGGAGACCGCTTTCAGGGCGCGCCCAACCTGACCGACGCGATCTGGCTGTATGGCGGCGACGCCGCTTCGCTGACCGAGACCGTTGTGAACGCGCGCTTTGGCGTCATGCCCCCTTGGAGCGGGCGTCTGAGCGAAGCCGAAATCCGCGCCGTGGCCGCCTGGGTTCACAGCCGCGGCGGCGGCGAATAACAGAATTCGGGGGACGGTACCCGCCCCCGGATAGAGAGCATCGGCGCCCCGTCCTGTTCGCGCGTTTCCTGGGGCGCCGATGCTTGAAACTTCAGCCCATCGTTGGCAGTCCCCCTCGTTCTCGTGCACGCTTCGCATCACGGCGGCCAACCCAGATCGCCAAGCCTATCCACGATGCAATGTAAAACACCCCGAACCCCAGAACGAGTTCACCGGGCACGAGTGGTCCGACTTTCGCCCGGTTGACGAACCCTTCCAGCGACGTGACCGGGAACGGGTGGACGAGAAGCTTTCCGATATAGGCCACCGTCTGGATCAACAGAATCCACAGGTAGTTGTTCCGTACCCTGCGACCGATCGCGACCACGTATGAAACGTGGTAGCGCGGATGGAAATAATCGTCCGCGAGGATCTTCTGCCAGTCGGTTTCGGTATGAAGATCGCCGTCGCGCAGCATCGGCACGTAAAAAAACCGCTCCAACCAACGGGCGCGGGCGCGCCAGACGTTGAAATACCGATAGCGCCGCGCTTCAAGTGCCAGGAAAAGGCAGATGAGAATGCCCACAAGCAGGAGCGGCAAGGGCGAGGCTTCGGGCGCGGAAAACGTTATCGACAGCGCCACGCCGAGCGTGACAACCGCCCAGTTGCTCGTCGTGTCGAGCCGGGTGCGCCAGATCGTGGAGCGATAGATCTCTGCCCGGTAAAGATGCGCAAGCGCGCCAATCTCGGCCGAGGAGAACTCCTCAAGCTCTACTGCGTGGCGTTTTTCCGACATCACGCGCCTTCCTCCCCGATGCCTGGTCCGGGGACCGGCACCTTGCGTCATTGAGCCCCAGAATGAGGCGTCAGGGCAATGGTGAATGTTCGGCGCCCGAAACGCCCTTGCGGTGGCGCGGTCGTGAGGAAGGAGTTCCGCCAGCTTGACCTACATCAAAGCCGTAGGGCGGCCGGGTATCCTATGAGCAAACTGCGAACAGAGGATTCAAGGCTACGTCATGAGTTCCACAGAAACTCCTCCGGCATTATACGCCGCGCGCGAACCCGTCTTTCCGCGGCGCGTCAGCGGAACGTTCCGCAACCTTAAATGGGTCATCATGGCGGTGACGCTGGGGATCTACTACATCACCCCATGGATCCGCTGGGACCGTGGTCCGAACCTGCCGGATCAGGCCGTTCTTATCGACCTCGCCAACCGGCGCTTCTTCTTCTTCATGATCGAGATCTGGCCAGACGAGTTCTATTTCGTCGCAGGCCTTCTGATCATGGCTGGGCTTGGACTGTTCCTGTTCACCTCCGCGCTGGGCCGTGTGTGGTGCGGCTATGCCTGCCCGCAGACGGTTTGGACCGACCTCTACATTCTGGTCGAGCGTTGGGTCGAAGGGGACCGCAACGCACGCGTCAGGCTCTGGAACGCCAAGTGGGACGTCCGCAAGGCACGACTGCGTGTGACGAAGTGGATCCTCTGGCTGCTTATCGGGCTCGCCACGGGCGGTGCCTGGATCTTCTATTTTACGGACGCGCCGACGCTCTTGCGGGATCTCGTGACAGGGCAGGCGCATCCGATCGCCTACACGACGATGGCGATCCTGACTGCCACGACCTTCTTCTTCGGCGGCTTCGCGCGCGAACAGATCTGCATCTACGCCTGTCCGTGGCCGCGCATTCAGGCCGCGATGATGGACGAGGACACGCTGACCGTCGCGTACCGCGAATGGAGGGGAGAGCCCCGGGGCAAGCTGAAGAAGGGCGAGGTGGATCCGGCCCAGGGTGACTGCATCGACTGCATGGCCTGCGTGAACGTGTGCCCGATGGGCATCGACATACGCGAGGGCCAGCAGCTGGAATGCATCACCTGCGCCCTTTGCATCGACGCCTGCAATGAGGTCATGGACCGCATCGGCAAGCCGCGCGGACTGATCGACTACATGGCGCTGAAGGACGAAACGGCCGAGCGTGAAGGTCATCCGCCGAAGAACGTCTGGAAGCACATCTTCCGCCCGCGCACTATTCTTTACACAACACTCTGGTCCGCGATCGGCGTTGCATTGATCGTGGCGTTGTTCATCCGTTCGCCCATCGACATAAACGTGACGCCCGAGCGCAATCCGCTTTACGTGACACTGTCGGACGGGGCTATCCGCAACACCTACACTCTGCGGCTGCGCAACAAGCATGGGGATGACCGGCCATTCGTCATCTCGTACGCGTCGGACGCGCAGCTGGATATGGCGCTGGAGGGGTTCGACACGCTCGAAGTCGTGGTGCCCGCGGATGCGACCTTCACTCAGCGGCTCTATGTCACCGCGCCCGCCGGATCGAGCGCCGCCAAAGCCGAACGGACTGACATCCGGCTCTGGATCAGCGATAGTGTCGGCGGTGATCGCGTCTATGCCGACACGGTCTTCAACGGAGCGGGAGGCTGATATGAAGAGCGAACTGACAGGCCGCAAGGTTTTCCTGATCACCGCTTCGGCGTTTGCGGTCATCATCGGGGTGAACGTCCTCATGGCGGTCCAGGCAATTCGGACCTTCCCCGGGCTCGAGGTGAAAAACTCCTACGTCGCGTCCCAGAAATTCGAAGCGGAGCGCACGGCGCAGGAAGCTCTGGGCTGGACGTTGTCGCACAGCTACGAGGCCGGAACGCTGCGTTTGAAGTTCGTGGCAGGCGACGGGCAGCCGGTTCAGGTCGATCGTCTCTCGGCTCTTGTCGGGCGGACGACGGAATCGGCGGATGACATGGCGCCGGTGTTCGTTTGGGACGGTGCGGGCTATAGCGCTCCGACCGACCTTGCGCCCGGCAAGTGGATGATCCTTCTCGAAGCCTTTGCCGCCGACGGCACCCGATTCCACCAGCGGCTCGATCTGTTCGTGAGGGCCTGATGGCCACGGCGGTTCCAGCAGTTTCAGCCTGCCCGGCCTGCGTTGCGGCGCCCGCCGCAGAGGCGCTGGCCGAACGCCGCGCCGCGAATGAGCGAGCGGGCCTGGTTCTATCGTTGCCGACCGCGCATTGCGCCGTCTGCATGTCCGATGTCGAGCGTGCGCTTTCCACCGTTCCCGGGGTCCGCTCAGCGCGGGTAAACCTGACGTTGAAACGCGTTTCGGTCGAGGCCGATCCCAAAGTCACGGCTGACCAATTGATCGGGACGCTCGACAAGATCGGGTACCCTGCGCACGAACTCGATCCGGGTCTTCTGTCGACGACGGCAACTGACAAGCGCGGGCGCGACCTGCTGATGCGTCTCGGCATCGCCGGCTTCGCGATGATGAACATCATGCTGCTGTCGGTGGCAGTGTGGTCGGGGGCGGAAGCTGCGACGCGGGACCTGTTCCACTGGATATCCGCCGCGATTGCCCTGCCGACACTCGCCTTTTCGGGCCAGCCGTTTTTCGCCTCGGCCTTCGCCGCGCTCAAGGCGCGCCGGCTGGGCATGGATGTGCCGATTTCGCTCGCGCTAATCCTCGCGGCGTCGATGTCACTTTACGAGACCTTCGCGGGCGGACACCACGCCTATTTCGACGCAGCGGTATCGCTGTGCTTCTTCCTTCTGGCCGGCCGCTATCTCGACTACCGCTCTCGCGCCGCAGCGCGTTCGGCGGCAGAGGAACTTGCCGCGCTGGAAGTCCCGCGCGCGTCGCGGATGGTCGACGGGGTGGAACAGGTCGTCCCGGTCGCGGACCTGGCGCTTGGTGATATCGTGCTCGTTCGGCCCGGAGCGCGGATGCCGGCTGACGGCATCGTCACCGAGGGTGCGTCCGAGATCGATCGATCGCTGCTGACGGGCGAAACCCTGCCGGTCCGCGCCGTTGAAGGCATGGCAGTCAGCGCGGGCGAGGTTAACCTGACCGGTCCCCTGACGCTTAGCGTCACTGCGGCCGGTCGCGACAGCTCTCTCCACCGCATGGCCGATCTGGTTGCCGTCGCTGAAAGCGCCAAGACGCGCTATACGTCGCTTGCGGACCGGATGGCGCGGGCGTATGCGCCGACGGTTCACCTGCTCGCGCTCGCGGCCTTCGTCGGCTGGATGGCAGCCACCCGGGATGTCCGGCTGTCTCTCAACATAGCCGCTGCGGTCCTGATCATCACCTGCCCCTGCGCGCTCGCGCTGGCGGTTCCGGCGGTGGTGACCTCGGCTTCGGGGCGGCTATTCCGTCGCGGCTTCCTCATCAAGGATGGCACGGCGCTGGAACGACTCGCGGAGGTGGACACCATCGTCTTCGACAAGACCGGCACGCTCACCCTCGGGACGCCTGAGGCCTCCAATCTAAAGGAACATTGCCGATCGGATCTGGAAGTTGCAGCGGCGCTGTCGGCGGGGTCGTCGCATCCGCTTTCGCGCGCGCTTGCGTCCGGGATCGCCGCGATGGTCATCGCTCCTGCACGCGTGAGCGATGTGCAGGAGGTTCCCGGTTTCGGTGTTGAGGGCAGTTGGAACGACCAGCGCGTGCGGCTTGGCCGCGCCGAGTGGGTGGACGCCGACGCGGTGGACGAAACCGCGACCTATCTTAGGATCGGGGATGCGCCCGCCAAAGCGTTCACCTTCACCGACCGTCCGCGCCCCGGCGCCGAAGAGGCGGTGGCAGCGCTGACCGCCGCAGGCAAGCGCGTGTTGCTTCTGTCAGGCGATGCGGAATCGCCGGTTGCGGCCCTCGCAAGGCGGCTTGGGATCACCGAATGGCGATCCAGTCAGCGGCCAGAAGAAAAGGCAGCCCGCATCGCGGAATTGCGCGACGAAGGTGCGCGCGTTCTGATGGTGGGCGATGGGCTGAACGACACTGCCGCCCTTGCTTCCGCCCATGTGTCGATTTCGCCCGCATCCGCTCTGGACGCCGCACGCGTGGCATCGGACATCGTGCTGCTTGGCCAGGACCTCGCGCCATTGCCCGAGGCCCTTCGAGTCGCGGTGAAGGCGAGGAAGCGCATCAAAGAGAATTTCGGCCTCTCGCTGTGCTACAACGCGATCGCCGTGCCGATCGCGCTCGCGGGGCTCGCGACGCCGCTCATCGCGGCGCTTGCGATGTCGGCATCCTCACTGACGGTTTCCCTGAACGCGCTCCGGCTGAAATAAGGTAGATAAATGGATATCCTCGCCTACCTCATTCCTGTCTCGCTGTTCCTTGGGGGGCTTGGTCTGGTCGCCTTTCTCTGGTCGCTGAGAAGCCGCCAGTATGACGACCCCGAAGGAGACGCCCGGCGTATTCTTCAGAAAGACTGGGACGACCAGCCGAAGCCTTAGGTCTCAGGGCCCGATCACCGCGCATTCGGTCTGACGGGCCTGCAGGCGACGGCAGGCGAGTTCGGCCATTTCTTGCGTCATCCCGACAAAGTTCGCGTCATAGCCGCCGCGCTTGGCCACGACCTTGCGCAACGCCTCGTCGAGCGTGTTCATCTCGATGAGAGCAGTCTGAAGTAGCTGGCGTTCGGCAGTGTAGCGCGACCCATAGTGCCCGACATTGATTGCCCATTGCCGCCCGCCAGAGGTCGAAACCCGTGTGACGACTTCAAGCTGTTCTTCCACAGGCTCAGGCTCTTCCACGGAAAGAGAGGCGAGGACGATCTGCTCGGGGCGGGGTTTCGGTGCGATCATGGGCTCATCAAGCGCCAGGGTCGCGGGTTCGATGGGGGTAGAAGCGACGGCTTCGGACGCTGCGGCCACCTCCACGACTGGTTCCGGGGATGCGGCCACCTCGACGGTAGGCTCTGACGCTTTGGCGACCTCGATCACTGACTCAGTTGCTTCGGCAACCACGATGGGTTCGGCCGGTTTCGCTTCCGCGATCTTAACCGGTGATGGCGCCGGTATGGGCGACTCCGTTGGTGCGATTGACGAGGCGCTGGTGATCGCCGGCTCCTCTGGTTTGTCTTCTACAACCGTTTCGGCCGTGACCTCGACGGTGTCGATCGCGGCGAGCGTTTCGGGTTGCGGCGCGGTGGCCTGCACGAACTGCGGCCCCTCTGGTTCGGCCGGAACCGCTTCGGCGACTTCCGTCACCTCGGTTTCAACCGGCGCCTCTTCGACAGGCTCGGGTGCCGCCTCTGCCACGGCTTCTGCGATGACTTCCGGCTCGATTGCCTCAGCCACTTCCCCTTGCGCCTCCGCGAGGACCGCGTCGATCGATTCCTGCATCGCGATCAGCAAGTCGTCGGCAGGCGCTTCGCTTCCCGGCACCGGGCGCGGCTTCGGTCGCGGGCTGGTCTTGACCGCCACATTCAGTCGTATGGTCTTGGCAGGCGCGAGGTTGCGGCTTCCGGTGGGCGCGTCGGCCAGGATCATGGGCTCGGTTTCCTCACCACCCTTGTAGACGGGGCGAGCGGGCTTCTGGACGGCGACCCGATTCGGGGCCTTGCCGAAGCCAAGGTCCAGGAGTTCGGCGACGCGCGCATTGCGTGACGCGGTGGACTTGCCACCGAAAACGGTCGCGATGATGCGTTTTCCGCCCCGCTCGGCAGAGGCTGTCAGGTTGAACCCGGCCGCCGACGTGTAGCCGGTCTTGATGCCGTCCGCGCCTTTGTAAGCACCAAGGAAACGGCGATTGGTGGAGGCAACCTGCGCGATCCCCGCATCGGCCGAGGTGCGTGAAAAGAGGTTGTAGTATTGCGGGTAGTCATAGAACAGATGCCGCCCGAGCAGCGTCATGTCGCGCGCAGTCGAAAGGTGTCCCTTGGCGGTCAGTCCGTTGGCGTTGGCGAATGTTGTCTTGGACATGCCGAGCGCCTTAGCCGTCCGGTTCATGCGCCGCGCGAAGGCACTTTCCGATCCTTCGATGGCCTCCCCGATCGCCGTCGCCGCGTCGTTGGCCGATTTGATCGCCGCGGCGCGGATCAGATACCGCAGCGCTATGGTCTGACCCGCCCTGAGGCCAAGTTTGGAAGGTGGTTCCGAAGCGGCGTGCTTGGAGATCCTGACTTTGCTGTCGAGAGAGATCTCACCGCGCTCGATCGCCTCGAACGCGATGTAGAGCGTCATCATCTTGGTCAGGGACGCAGGATGCAGCCTCGTATTGGCGTTTTCCTCATGCAACACGCGACCCGTTCGGGCATCGATGACGTACGCCGCGTAGGGCGCCGCGAATGCGATCGCCGGCGCCAGAATGAACGCCAGTATTATCGCGATGAACACGCCGGTGCGATGGACACACTGCCCCGGACAAGCAAACACCTGTCTCACGTTCTTTTCCTGCCTCGTGCCCCGATCTTTTCGCCGGAGCTTGGTGATTTGCAGTCACGATAGCACATGAGGGAAGGTGCGAAAACACCTGAGTTTCAACGAATTTGTTCTTGTTTCATTAATGGTTGCCAATCCGCGCCAGTATTGCGCCAAACAAGGGCGACGCCACGGATAGGCAAATACAATATTTGCCTCAGCCGATTTCGGACACCAAGGCACCGAGCGCACCGAGATCCGGCAGGCTTCGAAACCGCGCATGACCTTCGGGCTGCGTTTCCCGTTCGTAGACCCAGGTGAGCTCATGAGGCACATGGACGCCCCAACCGCCAAGCTCAAGCACGGGAAGGACGTCCGACTTCATCGAGTTTCCCACCATCATCGCATCCGCGGGCTGGATGCCATGCCTCTCGAAAACGCGGGCGTAGACGTGCGGTGTCTTGTCCGACACGATCTCGACCCCGTCGAAAAGGTCGCCAAGGCCCGATTGGGCAAGCTTGCGCTCCTGATCAAGCAGATCACCCTTGGTTATCAGAAGGATGCGATAGTCCGGCGCGAGCGCTGCGACTGCTTCCCGGGCGTGTGGCAAAAGTTCGATAGGATGGGCGAGCATTTCTTGTCCGGCAGAGACCAGTTCCCGGATCACGGGCGCGGGGGCCTTGTCGTCGGTCACGTCGAGCGCGGTTTCGATCATCGAAAGGACGAATCCTTTGATGCCGAATCCGTAGCGGCCCAGATTGCGCCGCTCGGCCGCCTCAAGCCTTTCCGTAAGGTGATCAGGCGGGGCGAAGTCAGCGAGAATTTCCGCAAAGCGCGCCTGTGTCAGCTGGAAGAACCGCTCATTGTGCCAGAGCGTGTCGTCAGCGTCGAAGGCGATGGTGGTCAAGCCGGGCATGAGATCCTTCATCTCTTTAGTGTGCGTATTCGCGACCTCACTCGCAATCCGTGGCAATGCGACCCTTTTCACATTTCGCGATGGGACTATATTGAGAGTCCCGAGCGTCGCGCCGATTCAGGCTGCGGCCCCTGAAGGAGTGTCCATTGGTGCCGCTGCACCCCATCATCATGTCGGACGACAAGAAAGGTGATTCACCGGATTCTTCGGTGATTACCAAAACGCGTCCGAAAACGCAGCGCCCCCCACTTTACAAGGTGATGCTTCTGAACGACGACTACACGCCGATGGAATTCGTCGTGCACGTGCTTGAGCGCTTCTTCGGTCTGACCCACAGTCAGGCCTTCGAGATCATGCTGACAGTGCACAAGAAAGGTCTTGCGGTGGTTGGTGTCTTTTCGTTCGAAGTGGCCGAGACAAAGGTGGCGCAGGTGATGGATTTCGCCCGGCGTCATCAGCATCCGCTGCAATGCACGATGGAAAAGGAATAGGGGCCGGACCCAGCCCTTCATGACCCATCCGAGATTCTCCCTTGCGCTTCAGGGCGCGGATGCGCTGCCCGCATCTGGTCGCGTGCTCATCATCGGGCCGCGGGTCGCCAGTGATCTGTCCGTCTTTCCGAAGGACAGGACGGTGGTGGTCCAGGGCTTTTTCCCCGACCATGCCACCCTTGCCCGGCAAGGCTGGAACGTCGTTCCTTCTTTGGACGACGCGACGGGCGAATTCGCGGCGGCTGTGGTTATGCTTCCCCGAGCCCGAGCCGAGGCGCGCGCGTGGGTCGCGGCGGCCAGCGGAAAGGTCGCTCCCGGCGGCCCGGTATGGATCGACGGTCAAAAGACCGACGGCGTTGAGTCGATGATCCGCGACATCCGGTCCAGGGTCGCGATCTCTGCGCCGCTCGCCAAGGCACATGGCAAGATATTTAGTTTCGCGGCCGGTTCTGATTTCGGTGACTGGCGGGCCACGCCTCTCCACCCCGCGCCGGGGTTTGTTACCTTACCCGGTGTCTTTTCGGCCGACCGGCCCGACCGAGGATCGGAACTGCTTGCAGCCGCGCTGCCCGCCGATCTTCGCGGCCATGTTGTCGACCTCGGGGCTGGCTGGGGTTTTCTCGCCTCCGCGATCCTCGCCCGATCCGAGGTGACGCGTCTCGACCTCGTGGAAGCGGACCATGCCGCCATCGAATGCGCGCGACTGAACGTCACCGATCCGCGCGCGCATTTTTATTGGGCGGACGCGACCGAATTCCGGCCCGAGGACTCTCCGCGAACGATCGTGATGAACCCGCCGTTCCATACGGGGCGCGCAGCCGAACCTGCTTTGGGGACCGCCTTCATCGCCGCTGCGGCGCGGATGCTTGCGCCGCAGGGACGGCTCTACATGGTTGCGAACCGTCATCTTCCCTACGAAGCCGCTCTGGCTGAACACTTCCGTGAAGTTGCCGAAATCGGCGGCGATTCCGGCTTCAAGATATTCATGGCCGCACGCCCCTCGACCGGTGCGAAGACCGTCGCTCGCTCGCGGCGCTGATATCCACTAGGCTGCGCCAGAATCGCGCGGTCCGACCTTCAAGGCAGGAGTTCTCAGATGTCTCTCTCCATCGCTGGCAAGACTGCCATTGTCACCGGGGCCGCCGCAGGCGTCGGTCTTGCGATCGGGCGGCATTTTGTCGACCGGGGCGCGCGTGTCATGTTTGCCGACAACGACGAAGCGCGCCTTGCCGATGAGCTGCGCGACGAAGCGGCCGAAGAAGGAGAGATCCGCTATTTCGGCGGTGACCTCAGCCAGAAGCTCACGCTCGCCAATCTGCTTTCCGCAACGGTCGATGCATTTGAACGTATCGATATTGTCGTCAATGCGAGCCGCGGCATCATCGCATCAGACGCGCTGAATCCGGACGATCCCGCGCTGGAAACGATGCTGAACCTCAACCTTTTGAGCTCTCTGAGGCTGTCCCAGATGGCGGCGAAAAGGATGATCTCGCAAGCGCAGAAGGAAGAACAGACCGAAGGCCCCGTTGGTGCCATCGTCAATGTCTCCACGCTCGCGGCGGAGCGTGCCCAGCCAGAGCTTCTGGCCTATTCGATATCCGGCGCCGCGCTGAACCAGGCGACGCGGTCACTGGCTGTCGCACTCGCCCCACACCGAATTCGCGTCAACGCCGTGTCCGTCGGCAGCGTCATGACCGCCAGTCTTCAGGCCAAGCTGAAGGACAATCCCGATTGGCGCGACACCATAACCGAAGGAACGCCGCTCGGGCGCATCGCGGCGGCGAATGAGCTTGTGCATTCGGTGCAGTATCTGGCGTCGGACGGGTCCGGCTTCGTCACGGGGCAGATTCTTAACGTTGATGGCGGTCGCGGGCTTCTCGATCCGGTCCAGGTGCCCGCTTACTGAACGCGGTCGATCACTCTTCCGGATAGGTCGCGCGGCAGGCATCGATCCGGGCACTTACCGGGCGCATCAACGCGGCGCGACGCGCTTTCAAGCCCTCAAGTTTTCGCGTCTCGGCCGCAGGGTCGATCGCAACCGGCCGGCGGACGGTGTGGAAGACGGGTTCGAAGCACATTCGGCGTGGACGATGCGGACCGATGTAGTCGTCGCATAGTCGCCATTCATGGTGCACGACCTCTCGCTCTTCGTAGGCGTAACCACGCGCCAGGTTGGATTCGGCTTCGGCGATCAACCGGTCAAGGGTCCTGATTTCGCGCGTGGCGTTGCGAATACAGATCTCCTGCTGGGTGCCGCAGGCCGCCAGCAACAGGATCAATGGGAATATCAGATAAGCTGCTCGCATCTCTATCCTCAGAGGTCTGGGCCACAGGACGCCTGGCGCGCGGCGATGGCGGCCAGAAGCCGGTCGCGGCGCGCCAGAAGGGCTTCAAGCTTGCGCGCCTCAGCCGCTTCGTCGATCGCAACCGTTCGGGTGCGCGTCCCGGGATCCGTGCAAAAACTTACGCCGACATTCGACCTTTGACTGCCAACGCAGAGGTTGATGTTCGCGCCGCTGTCGACCTGCTCTCGGCGATAGCCACGCGCGATGCCGGCCTGCGTTTCGTCAATGAGACGATCGATTGTCCGAAGCTCCCGAACTTCGGGCCCCGAACAGCGGGTGGCAGGATCGGCACAGGCAGCCAAAAGCGACAACAGAACCAGCGCATGACGGCTTGAAAAGGAAAACGGACCAACCATGAAGAGACTCACAACTTCGGAAACAGCACCTTAGCATACAGCTTTGCCGCGACGGAGCCAGCGGTGAGGACCGGCTACAATGGTCGTTCTGGTATGGGTTCGGCGGGTCTGATAGGCAGAATCAGGCGCGTGATGAGTTGAGGCGAGGACTTGGCAGTGGAATTCGACGAACAGAAAGCTCAAGCGACGGCGTGGTTCCGCCAACTACGCGACGAAATCGTCAGCGCGTTTGAGGGCCTCGAAGATCAACAAGACGCTGGACCGTTCGCCGACCAGCCGCCGGGCCGCTTCGAGTTCAATCAGACGCAGCGCAAGAGCGATGACGGCAGCGATGCGGGCGGCGGCTGCATGGCCACGATGAGTGGCGGGCGCGTCTTCGAAAAAGTCGGTGTGAACGTCTCTGCTGTCTACGGGAAACTGGGCCAGCGCGCGCAGCAAGCGATGGCGGCACGCGGCGTGCCGGGAATGAAAGAGGACCCGCGTTTCTGGGCATCCGGCATCAGTCTCGTGGCGCACATGCAGAATCCGCACTCGCCGGCCGTTCACATGAATACGCGCATGTTCTGGACACCGCACGCTTGGTGGTTCGGCGGCGGTGCCGATCTTAACCCCTGCATCGAATATCCCGAAGACACGAGCCAATTCCACGCGGTTCTGGAAGCCGCCTGCGACGCCCACGATCCGGGTTACTACACCCGCTTCAAGTCCTGGGCTGACGAATACTTCTTTGTGCCTCACCGCGGCCGCGCGCGCGGTGTTGGTGGGATATTCTTCGACGACCTGAACACCGGCGACTGGGAAGCTGATTTCGCCTTCACGTGCGATGTCGGGCGCGCGTTCCTTCCGGCTTTCGTACCGATCACGGAACGGCGCATGAAGCAGCCCTGGACCGAAGCTGAACGTGATACGCAGTTGATCCATCGCGGTCTCTACGCCGAGTACAACCTCGTCTACGACAGGGGCACGAAGTTCGGGCTCGAGACGGGGCATGACGCGAATGCGGTGCTGATGAGTCTGCCGCCCCTTGCCAAGTGGGTTTAACGCGGCGGCGGATCACCGCCGCGCATGACCCCGGGCCGCATTGCCGCTGCCTGTGCCAAGCTGTATGAGCCCGCCGAACAGAGCGGACGGAGAGCAGCATGAAAGCGGCGGAATGCGCAACGATGACGGATGTGCGCCGTGAAATCGACCGGATCGATCGTGCATTGGTGGCGCTATTGGCTGAAAGGGCGGGCTATATCGACCGCGCGGCCGAACTGAAGCCAGCGCTTGGGCTGCCTGCGAGGATCGATGATCGTGTCGAGGGCGTGGTCGCGAACGTTCGGGCCGCCGCCCGGACCGAAGGTCTTGATCCCGCGCTCGCTGAATCGCTGTGGCGACAACTCATCGACTGGTCGATTTCGCGGGAAGAGGCTGCTTTCAAAAGGCTCTGAGTTTGACAGATCATACTCTATCGGGCGTCAGGCACCGGTGCTTTTGACCCCTTTATCTGCCCCCGGCGCTCAGTGCCGCACCGGATTCAGGCTCTGTTGGAACCAATTGATGAAGTTGAAGATCGAGAACACCGGCAGCCCGCAAGCCGCGCGGATATCGGCCGCGTAGGGTACCATGTTCGTGCATTCCAGAACGATCGCCCCCAGATCGGGGTTTGCCGCCTGAAGTGCCAGCGCGGCCTCAACGTTGTCTTGCCGCGCAAGGTCGATGTCCATCTCGGTTTCGTTGTTCAGGATGACACGAGTGAACTCGTGCCCGCCCTCGGTTGATCCAACCGGGGTGCCGAGCGGAACACCCGCCTTCTCCAGGTGCACCTCGGTCAGGGTGGAACCGGAAATCGTGAGGATCCCGGCGCGCTTTCCCTTGGGCAGAACGCGGTTCACGAGTCCGACCTGCATCAGCGAAGAGGTCGCGACGGGCACGCCCACGGCTTCGGCCAGTTCATCCTGAAAGAGCGACAGGAACCCGCAATTCGTGGTTATCCCGTCAGCGCCATCCCGCACGAGGTCTCGCGCCGCATCGACAAAGGCGTCGAGCGTACCTTCCGCGCCGCACCGGACCACCCGGTCTGGCGTTGCATCGCGCACGACGCGGTAGAGAACCGGGAACGGCCAGGTCAGCGCGTTGCCCATGTCGCCAGGAATGCGCGGGAAACGCGCGTCCAGCATGAGGATGCCGACCGCTGCGCCGTAGATGGATTTGCCGCCCTGAGCCTTGGCCATCTTCCGCGCCTCCCTGTCGCAACCTTCGCTATTCGTTGACACAGTGCGCGCAGCCAAACAAGCTTCGCGTCGGAGCAGTTAAAGGCAAGGAGGGCCGATAGTGCCAGAGCGCGGCGGAAACCAGATGAATGGCGCCGAGGCGATGGTGCGGATGCTTCAGGCGCACGGCGTCACCCACATATTCGGCCTTTGTGGGGACACGACGCTGCCATTCTACGACGCGATGGCGACGCTCGATCACGGGATCACCCATATCCTGACCCGCGATGAACGCCACGCGGCCTACATGGCCGACGGCTATGCGCGGGTCAGCGGCAGGCCCGGAATTTGCGAAGGGCCGTCGGGCGGAGGCGCGACCTATATCCTTCCGGGTGTTGTCGAGGCCAACGAAAGCTCTGTGCCCGTACTTGCGATCACGACCGACGTCGCGACCTCGTCGCGCGGCCGCTATCCGCTGACCGAACTCGATCAGGTGGCCTTGTTCCGGCCGCTGACGAAGTGGAACGCATCGCTCGACCAGCCGGCTCGGCTGCCCTCGATGATCCGGGCGGCGTTCCGGGCGATGACGACGGGCAGACCGGGTGCGGCGCATCTCGCCCTGCCGTTCGATACGCAGAAGGCACCGGTCGACCCGGCCGAAATCTGGGTCGATCCGCGCCACCAGTTCTTTCCCGCCGAACGCAGTGGGCCCGACCCGGCCGATATCAAGGCGGCGGCCGATCTTATTGCCGCATCCCGCAAGGCGGTCGCGATTTGCGGAGGAGGCCCGGTTCTATCGGGTGCCTTCGCCGAACTGGCGCGCGTCGCGGAATTCGCGGACCTTCCAGTTGCGACGACCGTTTCCGGTCAGGGGGCGATCGCCGAGACGCATCCGCTCGGGGTGGGCGTGGTCGGATCGAACGGAGGCGTGCCGGCGACGCGCGCTGTGGTGGACGAAGCGGATCTGGTCATCTTCATCGGTTGCCGCGCGGGGTCGGTGACGACCGAACGGTGGCGCTCACCGAAGCCCGGCGTGAAGGTCATTCATATCGACAGCGACCCGATGGTGATCGGCGCGAACTATGCGACCGAAGTTGCGATCCCTGCCGATGCGAAACTGGCGCTGGCCGCGCTGGCCGACGAACTTGAGCGGCGCGGTGGCTCGCTGGGTCACGACGGCAAAGCGCGTGCCGCCGCCGCGTGGCAAGGAAAGCTCGCGGCGTTCGAGCCGTTGTCGGCAAGTACTGAGACGCCGATCCGGCCAGAACGCGTGATCGCCGCGCTTCACGCTCATCTCGACAGTGACGCAATCATCGTCGCCGATCCGGGGACGCCCTGCCCATACTTTTCCGCCCACTACCGCTGGCGCGAGGCGGGTCGCCATTTCATCACCAACCGCGCCCACGGCGCGCTGGGCTACGCGCTTGCCGCCGCCATGGGCGCGCATACGGCGCGGCCCGGGGTGAAGACTGTCGCGGTCATGGGGGACGGATCGTTCGGCTTCTGCTGCGGAGAGTTCGAGACGATCGTCCGACACCGAATGCCGATCACCTCGATCATCTTTTCCAATTCGACGTTTGGCTGGATCAAGGCTGGGCAGAACGCGGGCTTCGGCAAGCGCTTCTACAACGTCGATTTCGACCGCACCGACCATGCCGCCGTGGCCAGCGCGTTCGGCGTGAAGTCGTGGCGCGTAGAGAACCCTGACAACCTTGATGCGGTTCTGAAAGAGGCGCTCGCTCATGACGGGCCGACGCTCATCGACGTGATCGCCCAGCCGTTGCACGAAGCCGCAGCGCCCGTTTCGGAGTGGGTGGCCTGATGTGAGCAAGCTCGACGACAGGATCGCGGCGATGGACGTCTGGCACTGCGCAGTTCCAGTCGCGGGCCGCCGCGACCACGGTATCGGCAGCGTTACGGGCGCTATCGAGGTGGTGATCCTGCGGCTTACTACCGAGGGCGGTGTGCAGGGCTTCGGCGAAGCCGCGCCATGGGTCGTCTTCACCGGGTCGCCAGAGGCGAGCTATGCAGCGCTTGACCGCTACATGCGCCCGCATGTTGTCGGCCGCCCGGTGGGCGAACACGCCGCCATTCTCTCCGAGGCGAGCCGGGCCGTGGTTCACTGCTCCGAGGCGAAGGCCGCGCTCGACACCGCGCTGCACGACCTTGCCGGGAAGCTGACGGGAAAACCGGTCTGGGCTTTGCTCGGCGGAAAAAGGCCCAAGCCGATCCCGTTATCCTGCTCGATCGCCAGTCCTGATTTCGAGGCCGACAAGACCCTGCTGCAGCGTCTCAAAGCGGACGGCGTGCGCATCGTGAAGCTGAAGGCGGGCTTCGCGGGTGCGGACTTCGACCGCACACGGCTCGACCATATCCGCGAACAGCACCCCGAGATGTCGGTGCGGGTCGACTACAATCAGGCGCTCAGCCGCAGTGCGGCGCTTCGCGAGGTGCCCGTGATCGCCGCATATCGCCCGGATTTCATCGAACAACCCGTCGCTGCGGGGGACTGGACGACCATGTGGACGCTTCGGAACCTCGTAGATGTGCCGGTTCTGGCAGATGAGAGTATCTTCGGCCCCGATGACATGGCGCGCGCCATAGACGAGGGCATCTGCGATGGTGTGTCGGTCAAAATCATGAAGACGGGCGGGCTTGCCCGCGCGCAAGAGGTCGCCCGGATGGCGGTTGATGCGGGGCTTCTAGCTTATGGAGGGGACATGTTCGAAACCGGCCTCGCGCATCTCGCCGGGGCGCATATGATCGCGGCAACGCCCGAGATCACGCTGGGCTGCGAGTTCTACCAGGCGCGCTACTTCCTGACCGAGGACCTGCTGTCTGCGCCGTTTCCCGTACTGGACGGACGCGTCGTCGTGCCGGATGCGCCGGGTCTCGGTTGTGATCCTGATATGGAAAGGGTCGCGAAATATGCGGTCCGCAGCACGGGTGGGGTCGGCAAATGAGTGAAACACGCAAGACCGTGGCGATCGTCGGGGCCGGGATCGTCGGTGTTTCGACCGCGATCTGGCTTCAGCGCGACGGCCACGACGTGATCCTGATCGACCGAAAGGGACCGGGTGAGGGGACGAGTCATGGCAACGGCGGGGTTCTTGCCTCCTGTTCGATCATCCCGGTCACCGTTCCGGGGCTTCTGCGCAAGGCGCCGAAGATGCTTTTCGACCCGAACCAGCCGCTGTTCCTGAAGTGGAGCTATCTGCCGCGGCTGATGCCGTGGCTTGTTCGCTACCTTCGCACGACAAACGAGGATGCCGTGCGCCGCAGGGCTGCCGCGCTCTATCCGATCATCGGCGACAGCCTTGCCGATCACCAGGCGCTGGCCGAGGGGACGGGTGCCGAGAAGTGGATCGTGCCGTCGGACTATCTGTTCCTTTACAACAACCGGGCCCATTTCGACGGGGATGCCTTCGGCTGGTCGGTACGCGAGGCGCATGGCTTCGCGTGGGACACTCTCGAGGGCAGAGCGTTTCGCGGCTATGACCCAAGCTTCGGGCCAGAGATCGGCTTTGCCGTGAAACTCGGCGGCCATGGGCGGATCGCCGATCCGGGCCGCTACGTGAAGGACCTCGCCGCCCATGCCGAAGGGCAGGGCGTACGCATCCTGCGTGCCGAGGTTGAGGACATTGTCCGCGATGGCGGCCGCGTCACCGGCGTCCGTGCGGGAGGCGACACCATTCCCTGCGACGCAGCGGTGATCGCCACGGGCGCCTGGTCTGGCCCGCTTGCCCGAAAACTCGGGATGCGCGTGCCGATCGAGTCAGAGCGCGGCTACCATCTGGAGCTTTGGGAGCCGTCGGTCATGCCGCGCTCGCCCGTCATGGTCGCATCGGGCAAGTTCGTGGCGACCCCGATGGACGGACGGCTTCGCCTTGCGGGCATTGTTGAGTTCGGCGGGCTTGATGCGCCGCCGTCATCTGCGCCATTCAAGCTTCTGGAGCGTAACATCCGTGCCGCGATGCCCGGTATCACGTGGAAACGGACCGTCGAATGGATGGGCCATCGCCCATCGATCGCTGATTCCATTCCGGTGATCGGTGCGGTGCCGGGTGTCGAGGGTGCCTATCTCGGCTTCGGACATGACCACGTCGGACTGACGGGCGGACCGAAGACGGGGCGTGTTCTGGCCCAACTCATCGCGGGCCGGACGCCGAACATAAACCTTGCCCCATATGCCCCCGACCGCTTTAACTAACGAAAAAGACCAAGAACCGCAGAACCAACAAAGGGAGTTAACCATGAAAAGATCGGCGAACCTATTCGCCGCCGCGGCCGTTGCCGTGGTCGGAGCGACCGGAGCGCAGGCCGAGAAATGGGATATGCCCATGGCCTACGCTGCGACGAACTTCCATTCCGAAGTGGGTGCCAGCTTCGCACAATGCGTGACCGACGGCACGAGCGGAGAGCTGGAAGTCGTCACCCATCCGTCGGGATCGCTTTTCGCGGGTAACGAGATCAAGCGCGCGGTGCAGACCGGTCAGGCCAATATCGGCGAGCGCCTGCTTTCGGCGCATCAGAACGAGAACCCGATTTACGGCGTCGACTCGATTCCGTTCCTCGTTTCGTCTTTCGACGAGCACGAGAAGCTATGGGAGATCGCGGGTCCGTCCGTAGCCGCTGCGCTGGCCAACGAGAACCTGCATTACCTTTATTCAGTGCCGTGGCCGCCGCAGGGGCTCTATTTCAACAAAGAGGTGAACTCGGTCGCCGACATGAAGGGCATCAAGTTCCGCTCCTACTCCACCGCGACGGCGCGGATGGCAGAGCTGACCGGCATGCTGCCCGTCCAGGTCGAGGCCGCGGAACTCAGCCAGGCGCTGGCGACCGGAGTGGCGGAAGCCTTCATCTCATCAGGCGCAACCGGCTACGACCGAAAGGTGTGGGAACATCTGAGCCACTTCTACGAAGTGGACGCCTGGCTGCCGCGCAACGCGGTCTTCGTGAACATGGACGCCTGGAATGGGCTCTCGGACGAAGCGAAGGCGGTGATGAACGACTGCGCGGCTACCGCCAAGGCCGATGGACTTCAGCGGTCGAAGGAATACACCGAATTCACGCTGAACGGTCTGAAGGAAGGCGGCATGACCGTGCAGCGCGCGGGTGACGCTCTCGTCGAGGAACTTCAGGCCATCGGTGCCACGATGACCGAGGAATGGCTTGAACAGGCTGGCGAAGAAGGCCGGGCTATCGTCGATGCATACAAGGGCGGCTAAGTCCGCCGGGCGGGCCGGTGACGTCGGCCCGCCGATCTTTTCAAGGGGGACGATCGATGGCCGCGATACGGGCGCTTAGGCGCTTTCTTGATACCTTGTATCTCGTGGGCGGCGTGATCTCCGCCTTTTTTCTGGTCGCGATCCTTGTTCTCATCGTTCTCCAGATGCTTGCCCGATGGACCGGGCACGTCTTTCCCGGGGCGACGGATTACGTGGGCTACTGCATGGCGACGGCCTCCTTTTTCGCCTTCGCCTACGCGCTGAACCATGGCGCGCACATCCGGGTCTCGTTGTTCCTCAACGCGCTCGGCGGAAAGCGCCGTTGGGGTGAGCTTTGGTGCTTTGGCATCGGGGCCGTGATCAGCACCTACTTCGCGCGCTATGCGATCAAAGGTAACTACTGGTCGTGGAAGCTGAACGAGATCAGCCAGGGCCTGGACGCGACGCCTGTCTGGATACCCCAGCTGGCGATGTCTGCCGGAACGATCCTGCTGGCAATCGCGTTCTGGGACCATCTCTTGCAACTCATCTTCACCGGCGAGCACGGCATTCGGGCGAACCTCGTCGACCAGAGCCACGCGGAATAGGGGCCGGAGATGGAGCAGCTTATTCCGATCGGGATCTTCCTGTTCGTCCTCTTCTTCCTTCTTGGTTCTGGCGTCTGGGTGGGGCTCGCGCTCATGGGCGTGGCCTATGTGGGGATGGATCTGTTCACCACGCGCCCGGCGGGCGACGCGATGATCACGAAGATCTGGACCTCGTCTTCATCCTGGACATTAAGCGCGCTGCCGCTTTTCATCTGGATGGGCGAGATCCTGTACCGGACCCGATTGTCCGAGGATATGTTTCGCGGCCTTGCGCCCTGGATGGCGCGGTTGCCGGGCGGGCTTGTGCATACAAACATCGTCGGCTGCACAGTGTTCGCAGCGGTTTCTGGTTCCTCCGCAGCCACGCTGACGACCGTTGGCAAGATGTCGATCCCGGAACTGCGTAAGCGCGATTATCCCGAAACGATGATCATCGGCACACTCGCGGGCGCGGCGACGCTGGGTCTGATGATCCCGCCGTCGCTGACGCTGATCGTCTACGGTGTCACGATCAATGAATCGATCACCAAGCTTTTCATGGCGGGTGTGTTCCCCGGCCTCGTGCTGGCGCTCATGTTCATGACCTACGTGGCGCTGACGTCTGTCTTCTCGCGCACGTTCAACCCCGCGGCCGAACCTCCGATGTCTCTTGTCGACAAACTCAAGAACTCCCGGTTCCTGCTTCCGGTCATCTGCCTGATCCTCGTCGTCATCGGTTCGATGTATCTCGGCTATGCTACGGCAACGGAAGCGGCGGCCTTCGGCGTGATCGGATCGCTTCTGCTGGCCTTGGGGCAGGGGTCACTCTCAATCGCGACGTTCACTGATAGCCTTATGGGCGCTGTGCGCACCTCGGCCATGATCGCGCTGATCCTCTCGGGCGCGGCGTTCCTGTCGCTGTCGATGGGCTTCACAGGGCTTCCGCGCGGGCTTGCCGACCTGATCGCCTCACTGAACCTCACCCGGTTCGAGCTTCTGATGGCACTTCTCGTTTTCTACATCGTGCTTGGGTGTTTCCTGGACGGCATTTCCTCGGTCGTACTGACCATGGCGGTGGTCGAGCCAATGATCCGCGATGCGGGCATCGACATCATCTGGTTCGGCATTTTCATCGTCGTGGTCGTCGAGATGGCGCAGATCACGCCGCCGATCGGGTTCAATCTTTTCGTCCTGCAAGGAATGACCGGGCACGAAATGAACTTCATCGCCCGTGCGGCGATCCCGATGTTCCTGATCATGGTGGTGATGGTCTTTGTCCTGATCACCTTCCCGGAACTGGCTACCTGGCTGCCTGACAACATCCGACAGCGGCCGGGCGGCTGAGTTGAGACAGGTGGGCCGGGTCCTCGCGGCCGCGGGACGTTACGGGCGTCTCCTGCTGGTCGCTGGGCTTGTCGCGGGGCTCGGGTTGCCGGGGCTCGCGGTTGCCATGCGGCCTTGGCTGCCAGAGCTTATCGCCTTGTTGATCGGCGTCGCAGCGCTTCGGATCGGCCCCGTGCAGGCGCTGGGTGCGGTGCGCCAACTGCCGCAGCTGATCGGCGTAGTTCTGGCCTACCAGGTGATCTTGCCTGTCGCAGTCGTGGCCGTCTTCTGGCTCGTCGGTCTTCAGGGCACGGCGATGGCGACCGCGCTGATCCTCATGACGGCGGCCCCTTCGATTTCGGGCAGCCCGAACCTGACCCTGCTGGTCGGCGGCGACCCCGCCCCGGCGCTTCGGCTTGTCATCATTGGCACGGCGCTTCTTCCGCTGACGGTAATTCCGGTCTTCCTCGTCGCCGGCGGCTTCGGTGGCGTGGCGTCGGTTCTGGCAGCGGCGACGCGGTTGCTCGGAGTGATCCTCCTTGCGACCACGGTCGCCTTTCTTGTTCGCCGCATCCTTTTCGGGACGCCGAAGCCCGAAGCGATCGCCGCCATGGACGGCGCGTCCGCAATCATCATGGCTGTCGTTGTCGTGGCGCTCATGTCGGCGGTGGGTCCCGCCCTCAGACATGACCCTTCGGCATTTGCCGGTTGGCTGGTCGCGGCGTTCGCCGCCAATCTCGGGCTCCAGGTCGCCGTCGCTTTGATCCTCGGCCGAACCGGGCTTTCGACGGACCGGACCGCGCTTTCGATCATCGCAGGAAACCGGAATATCGCGCTTTTTCTTGTCGCGCTGCCAGAGAGCGTAACCGGCCCCATCCTCTTGTTCATCGGCTGCTATCAGATCCCGATGTACTTGACGCCGATCCTGATGAAAGGGTTCTATACCCGCCGCGATGGCCGGGACTGAAAGCGATCAGCCAGCGGCTTGTCCTGCCTCTGCGGATGGCGTCATTGGGGGAACGAGCGAGATGAGCCGCGTGCCCGGACCGACCTTGGGTTCTTCCGCGCCGGGAAAAGACAGCACCCGCCCTTTTGAAAGGGTCGCGAAGAGAATCGCCGAGGGGTTTTTCTCGCGCCATTCCGCGAAGCCGAACTCTTCGGTCAGTCCGGTCGAGCGGAAACTCCAGCCGTCGCGGAAAAGTTGCTCGTAAGCGCTGTATCCTCGGCCCGCGCCAATGCGTCGACCACCGAGCTGCGTGGGCAGTGCATGGCGCGAAGCCGTTTCCCGCGCCCGTTCAAGCTGCCAGACATCGTCGCGGCCGAATTCCGGGGCAAGGTCGGTCGTCACCAGCGTATTGTAGGCGTCGTTGTCGGTCAGCGCGACGACGACGCGGAAAGACAGGAACTCCACCGAATTCTCGGCCGCCTCGCCAAGGATATCGCCGTAAAACGTGGGTATGCCCGCAGTACGCGCTTTGGACAGGTGCGAATGGTTCGGGTCGGCGATCAGCACCGGCACCTCGGCCTTGACGAGCGTTTCGGCAAGCGCAGTCGACAGGCGTGAACCGCCGACAAGCAGGACGCCTGGCGCTTCCCCCCCTGCAAGCCCCATCCAGCGTGCGAGCGGGGTGAGGGTGAAGCCGTGCAGGACCACTGTGGCAGCAACCAGTGCGAAGGCCAGCGGGCCGACGAGCGCACCATCCTCCACACCCGCCGCAACCAGCCGTTCACCGAACAGCCCCGCTACGGCGACAAGAACGACGCCGCGCGGCCCGGTCAGAGCGATCAGCACCCGCTCTTTCCACGGAATGGCGGTGCCGATGAGTGAAATGAGGACCGTTGCTGGTCGGGCGATCAGCAGGACAGCAGCAATGAACAGGATGGCGCGCCATGTCAGATTGCCGAGCGCCGCGAAATCGAGTGACGCGGCAAGCAGGATGAAGACGCCTGAAACCAAAAGGACCGTAGCGTGTTCCTTGAACCGGCGAAGTTCTTCGTAAGATGGAAGGTCTGCGTTCGCGATCACCAATCCCATCACGGTGACTGCCAGAAGTCCGCTTTCGTGCAGGACATGGTCTGACAGCGCGAAGGCCGCCAGAAGCACGGCAAACAGCACCGGAACCTTCATGTATTCGGGAATGCGCCCCGCCTTGAAGAGCTTCACGATCCCGTAGCCGGCGGCAAAGCCGACGACCGTCGCAAATCCCATGCGCGCGGCGAGATCAAGGAAGCCACCAGTCTCACCCCCTTGCCTGGTGAGAACGACGTGGAATGCTGCGACCGCCGCCATCGCGCCGATCGGGTCGTTCACGATCGCTTCCCATTGCAAAAGCGCGGCGGGTCGTTTCTGCAGCCGTGCGTGCCGCAAGAGGGGCGCGATGACCGTCGGTCCGGTCACGATCATGATCCCCCCGAAGACAGAGGCCGTAGCCCAATCGAGACCGGCCGCGTAATGCAGTGCGAGCGTCGAGAGCAGCCAGCCGAGCGGTGCGCCGATCAGCACGAGACGCAACACGCCCGCGCCGGCATCGCCAAGCTTATGAAAATTCAGCGTCAACCCGCCTTCGAACAGGATCACCGCAACGGCAAGCGCTATCAGCGGCGGCAGCATGTCCCCGAATTCCTGCGCCGGATCAAGAATTCCGAGGACGGGACCGACCAGTACGCCTGCGACAAGCATGAGGACGATCGCCGGCAACTGGAGGCGCCACGCGAGCCACTGGGACCCGACGCCCAGCGCGCCCACGAGAGCGACGGCGGGTACCGTCCCAAGAGAGGTTGCCGCTTGTTCGATTGCCATTCACACCACCTACTCGTTTCGCATCGCTCTGCCGCGACCGGCTGATGCCATCTCCTACTTGGGCGCCAACATAGGCACAAGCATCCCCGCGTGGCGAGAAGCGTAGGTGCAATTGTGAAAGCCTGTTGCGTCGCATATGCAGTTTGCATGGATATCGCGCTTCTCAGGACTTTTCTCGAGGTCGCCGCGACCGGGTCGTTCGTGTCGGCCTCGGAACGGCTCTTCGTCACGCAATCGGCCGTTTCGCTTCGGATTCAGCGGCTTGAAGACAGCCTTGGCAAGCCCTTGTTCAAGCGGTCCAAGGCCGGGGCGGAGTTGACGGCGGCGGGGCGCGAGTTCGAGCATTATGCACTTTCGCTGATCCGCATCTGGGAAGAGGGCCGCCAGCAGATCGCCATCCCCGAAGGTTTCACGCGTTCGATCAATATTGGAGCGCAGTATTCGCTCTGGCCGCGGCTTGGCTTCCGGCTGATTGATCAGCTGCGTGTGCTTGCGCCGGATCTCAGTATCCGGGCGGAACTTGGCATGCCGGATCGCCTGACACGGATGTTGGTGGAGAATGGCATCCAGCTTGGTCTGCTCTACACGCCTCAGCTGCGCCCGGGACTCCATGCGGAAAAGGTGATGGAGGAGGAACTGGTGCTGGTCGCCGCGTGGCCCGAGCCAAAACTCGACCATCTCCCGGGCTATGTCTTCGTCGATTGGGGCCCCGAATTCGTTCAGGCACACGCGACGGAACTGCCCGAGATGACCAATCCTGGTCTGACGCTCGCGCTGGGTGCGATGGCTGCAGAGTTCATCGTCCGGCGAAGCGGTGCGGCCTATCTGCCAGCGCGCTATGTGAAGCGTTATATCGATGCGGGCCAACTCCACCTCGTCCCCGACGCACCGGCATTTCCCTATGCGATCTGGGCCGCGTGGCGAGAGGATCTCGAAGCCGACATTACCGAAGTCGGCAAACGAGCGCTGCAGATCGTTGCCGGCAATCTGGACGCCGAGCAGAGCGAGGTGATCGGGGAACTGCGCGAACTGAACACGGATCACATCGTGCACGAGCTAGGCCATGGTTCAATTTCTAAGCATAACGGAAACTCGTGATATCATCAATTATTTTGAATTTCCCTTATTGAAGGGCGAGTCCTATTTCTACGGCTAACGGAGAGCGCCGTGGTGGCGCTTCCGATGGCTCCGCCCGGCAGGGCGGATTTGTAGAAAGGACTGCACCATGGCGAAATTTGCCAAACTAGGGACCGTCTCGGCCCTTGCGCTCGCTCTGGCCGCTCCGGCCTTTGCCCAGACGCTGATCGGCGACCGGGAACTGGATGACCGCATCTCGGACATCGAGATCGAAACCCAGCGCAACATGGCGCGTT
>CBDUOT010000012.1:0-47883 GCA_965368915.1 uncultured Rhodobacterales bacterium
GCGCCGGGCAGATCGCCTCGCAGAGCTTGCAGGCGATGCAGCGTTCCTCGCCATTCGGATAACGGCGCAACGCATGTTCGCCACGGAAGCGGGGCGATAGCGGCCCCTTCTCGTGCGGGTAGTTCAGCGTGGCCTTGGGCGCGAAGAAGTACTTCAGCCCCAGCCCGAAGCCCTTGATGAAATCAAAGAGCAGGAAGTATTTCGCGGCGCGTGTGTAGTCGACATTCGCCATATCAGCCCCCAATCGCCCAGCGGGCCCAGAAGCCGCCAAGCACTTCGAATTTCGCGAGGAACGAGACGATCACGACCCAGGCGATCGACAGCGGCAGGAACACCTTCCAGCCGATCCGCATGAGCTGGTCGTAGCGGTAGCGCGGGACGATTGCCTTCACCATCGCGAACATGAAGAAGAACACCCACATCTTCGCGACCATCCACCACCACCCGTCCGGAAGGAACGGGATGGGGCTAAGCCAGCCGCCGAAGAACAGAAGCGACATCAGCGCGCACATCAGGAAGATCGCGATGTATTCGCCGGCCATGAACAGCAGGTACGGGGTCGAGGAATACTCGACCATGAAGCCCGCAACGAGTTCCGATTCCGCTTCCGGAAGGTCAAACGGCGGGCGGTTCGTTTCGGCCAACGCCGAGATGAAGAACAGCACGACCATCGGCAGGTGCGGCAGCCAGTACCAGTTGAAAAGACCGAAGTTCCCGTCCTGCGCCGCGACAATCGCAGAGAAGTTCATCGAGCCGGTCGAGATGATCACGCCGATAATGATCAGGCCCAGCGACACCTCGTAAGAGATCATCTGCGCAGCCGACCGTAGCGAGCCGAGGAACGGGTACTTGGAGTTCGACGCCCAGCCGCCCATGATCACGCCGTAAACCTCGAGCGAGGAAATCGCGAACACGAACAGGATGGCGACGTTGATGTCGGCCAGAACCCAGCCCGGATGGAACGGGATCACCGCCCATGCGAGGATCGCAAGCACGAAGGACAGCATCGGCGCAAGGAAGAAGACGAACTTGTCGGCCCCGGCGGGCACGACGATCTCTTTGACCACGTATTTCAGTGCGTCCGCGACCGATTGCAAAAGCCCGAAGGCCCCCACGACGTTCGGCCCCTTGCGCATCTGAACCGCGGCCCAGATCTTTCGGTCGCCGTAGACCAGGAACAGAAGCGACAGCATCACGAAAGCGATGATGCCAAGGCCCTGCACGAGGATCAGAAGGAACGTGCCTAGTGGTGTTGCCAGAAACTCTGCCATGTCCTTACCTCAGACGTCCTTCCTCAGACCGTTGGTATGCCGTTTTCGGCGCAGTCGGCCACCGCCGTTGCCGCGTCGATCGTCTTCGCTCCGCGGGGCAGCGTCGGCGAGATGGTGTAAACAGCATCCGCGATCCAAACGCCACCCTCTTCCGACACATATGTGCGCACCTTGCGCGCGAATCCCTGCTTCTTTTCCAGCGTGTAGCCCGCGACCACGCATTCGACATAGGCGTCCATCTGCTCGGGCTCGGTTCCACCTTCCATCGTCACGATGAAACCATAGAGATCGCCATCCATCGCCGCGGCTTTGGAGCCTATATAGACCGGCCCCGCCGATGCCTCGGCCTTGGTCGACTCGACACAGGCGGAAAGCCCGGTCGAGACACCTGCCAGAAGCGCGGCCAGAGGCAAAGGACGCGCCATTTTCACTCCGCAGCCATCGGCTTTTCGCCGCGCGTCTTCGCCATGGCCGAAAGCTCGGCCATAAGCGCCGAAGCTCGCGCGATCGGGTTCGTCAGATAGAAGTCTTTCACCGCGTTCCGGAAATCGGCCTTGCCCAGCTTCGCAGGCGCCAACGGCGACCATGCGTTCTCTGCCACCTCGTCGATGTCACCCAGATGGGGATGCGCAGCAACCAGCGCCTGGCGAAGGGCCGCAAGCGAATCCCACGGCAGCACCTGACCAAGCTCGGCCGACAGCGCCCGAAGGATCGCCCAGTTTTCCTTCGCCTCGCCCGGCGCGAAACCGGCGCGCAGCGCAAGCTGGGGGCGGCCCTCGGTGTTCACGAAAAGCCCGCCTTCCTCGGTATAGGCCGCTGCCGGCAGGATGATGTCGGCGCGGTGTGCGCCCCGGTCGCCGTGGCTGCCCTGATAGATCACGAACGCGCCCGCATCGATTTCGACCTCGTCGGCGCCGAGGTTATAGATCACCTCCGCCCCCTCGGTCGCGGCTTTCAGGCCACCTTCGGTCACCGCACCCACATCCATCGCGCCCACGCGCGCGGCGGCGGTGTGAAGCACCATGAACTTCGACTTGGTCAGCTCGGCCAGCTTCATCGCGGCGGCCAGAACCGCCTCGCCGTCCGCTTCCTGAAGCGCACCCTGCCCGACGATCACCAGCGACGGTTCGTCCAGAACCTTGCCGAAATCGTGCCCCAGCAGTCCTTCAAGCGCCGCGCGATCCGTTCCGACATGGGCGTATTCGTAGGTCAGGTCCACCGCCGGACCGATCAGCCCGATATTCGCGCCGTTGGCCCAGGCCCTGCGAATACGGGCGTTCAGCACCGGCGCTTCGTCGCGCAGGTTGGTGCCGATCAGCTGGATGTGGCGGGCGGAGTCGATATCCTCGATCTTCGCCGTGCCGACATAGGCCGACCGGTTGCCGCCCGGCAGCTTCGCCCCGTCGGTCCGGCATTCGACCGTGCCGCCCAGCCCTTCGATCAACTGCTTCAGGCTGAAGACCGCTTCGACCGGTGCCAGATCACCGATCAGGCCGGTAACCTTCTTTCCCTTCATCGCTTTCGCGGCGGCGCCAAGCGCCTCGGCCCACGACGCCTTCCGAAGTTTGCCACCCTCGCGGATGTAAGGCACGTCCAGGCGCTGGCGGCGCAGACCGTCCCAGACGAAACGCGTCTTGTCGGAAATCCATTCCTCGTTCACGCCGTCATGGTTGCGGGGCAGGATGCGCATGACCTCGCGCCCCTTCGTGTCCACGCGGATCGACGATCCGAGCGCGTCCATGACGTCGATCGACTCGGTCTTGGTCAGTTCCCACGGCCGCGCCGTGAAGGCATAGGGCTTTGAGACGAGCGCGCCGACCGGGCAAAGGTCGATGATATTGCCCTGCAGGTTGGTATCGAGCGTCGTGTTCAGATAGGACGTGATCTCCGCGTCCTCGCCCCGTCCTGTCTGGCCCATCTGCGTGATGCCAGCGACCTCGGTCGTGAAGCGCACGCAGCGCGTGCAGGAAATGCAGCGCGTCATGTGGGTTTCGACCAGCGGCCCGAGGTTCAGATCCTCCGTCGCCCGCTTCGGTTCGCGGTAGCGCGAAAAATCGACGCCGTAGGCCACCGCCTGATCCTGAAGATCGCACTCCCCGCCTTGGTCGCAGATCGGACAGTCGAGCGGGTGGTTGATGAGCAGGAACTCCATCACCCCTTCGCGCGCCTTTTTGACCATGGGCGAGTTGGTCTTGATCACCGGCGGCTGGCCTTCCGGCCCCGGGCGCAGGTCCTTGACCTGCATCGCGCAGGACGCGGCGGGTTTCGGGGGGCCGCCCACGACCTCGACAAGGCACATCCGGCAGTTGCCCGCGATCGACAGCCGTTCGTGATAGCAAAAGCGCGGGATCTCGATCCCCGCATCCTCACAGGCCTGGATCAGTGTCAGCGACGGGTCGACCTCGACCTCGATGTCGTCGATGATGATTTTGCGGAGGTCAGCCATGGGTCGCTTCCTTCTTACGGAACGGCGAAAGGAGGGCCGTAGCCCAGCCGGTCAGCACCGGTGCCGGTTCCGAGTTTCTTTCAACATTCTGGGCGCGGACGCCACTCAGCCGGGTGTCCAGCTCGCGCGTCACGAGTTTCGGATCAAGATCGCCGTAGCACATCGCCCTACTCCGCAGCCTCGGGTGCGCAGCTCCGGCTTTGCCGGTTCAGCGCATCTTCCACATAGGACCATCCAAAAGCGTGATCGCTGTCGCCCTCGACCTTCAGACGGTCGAGCCGCGCAAGGCCCTCTTCAAGCGTTGGCTGGTGGCCCTTCGGCACCCACCACATGACGAAGTGCATCGCGTCGAAAACCTGGAACCATTCGCGCCGGCGCTCGTAGAACTGCCGGTGCACGGTGTTCCAGACGAAATTTCCAAGGCTTTCAACGTCTTTCCAGACAGTCAGGTTCGCCACGAACTGCGGATCATCACCGATATGGTTCTCGGTGTTCCCCATCCCCGGTTCACCCGAGCCCTCCATCATCCAGACGAAACCCGGCATGCGCTTGCCCATGCCGTTGATCCGGTCGAGATTCGACACAAACTCCGCCACGCGCGGATCATCCGTCGGCGCCAGAAGGCGCCCGACGTTCAGCTCCGCAAGATGGTGGTTTTCGGTATCCATGACGTGTCGAGTTTCTTGCTATCCAGTTAACGTCGTTTGCGTTTTCGTATCTTTTCAGTGGCTTGGCGTTTCTTTCACGCGCGAAATCACTCCGCCGCCACCGCGCTCACGCGGCCCGTCCGCTTCGCCTTGATCCGGTCCTCGATCTCGTCGCGGAAGTGCCGGATCAGACCCTGGATCGGCCAGGCCGCCGCATCGCCGAGCGCGCAGATCGTGTGGCCCTCGACCTGCTTCGTCACGTCGAAGAGCATGTCGATTTCCTCGACCTCCGCCTCGCCCCGCACCAGCCGGTCCATGACCCGCATCATCCAGCCCGTGCCTTCCCGGCAAGGTGTGCACTGACCGCAGCTTTCATGCTTGTAGAACTTCGACAGCCGCCAGATCGCCTTAATGATGTCGGTCGACTGATCCATCACGATCACCGCCGCCGTCCCAAGTCCCGACCGCTGTTCGCGCAGCCAGTCGAAGTCCATGATCGCATCGTCGCAAATATTGCCCGGAAGGCACGGCACGGACGACCCGCCGGGGATCACGGCCTTGAGGTTGTCCCAGCCGCCCCGCACGCCGCCGCAATGCTTGTCGAGAAGCTCGCGCAGCGGGATCGACATTTCCTCTTCGACCACGCAGGGGTTTTCCACGTGACCTGAGATCGCGAATAGCTTGGTCCCGGTATTGTTCGGCCGGCCGAACGAAGCGAACCAGTCCGCCCCCCGACGCAGGATCGTCGGCACGACGGCAATGGATTCCACGTTGTTGACCGTGGTTGGGCAGCCGTAAAGACCCGCTCCCGCCGGGAACGGCGGCTTCATGCGCGGCATCCCCTTCTTGCCTTCGAGGCTTTCCAGCAGCGCCGTTTCCTCGCCGCAGATATAGGCGCCCGCGCCGTGATGCACGTACAGGTCGAAATCATAGCCCGACTTGCAGGCGTTCTTGCCGATAAGGCCGGCTTCGTATGCCTCGTCAATCGCAGCCTGAAGCGCCTCGCGCTCGCGGATGTATTCGCCGCGGATGTAGATGTAACAGGCATTTGCCTGCATCGCGAACGAGGCGATCAGACAACCTTCGATCAGCGTGTGCGGATCGTGGCGCATGATCTCCCGGTCCTTGCAGGTGCCGGGTTCGGATTCGTCCGCGTTCACGACAAGGTATGACGGTCGCCCATCCGAATTCTTGGGCATGAAGGACCACTTGAGACCGGTCGGAAAGCCCGCACCGCCCCGCCCTCGCAGGCCGGAAGCCTTCATGTCGTCGATGATCGCGTCGCGGCCACGCGCCAGGATATCCTTGGTGCCGTCCCAGTGTCCGCGCTTCTTGGCGCCGGCAAGGGACCGGTCGTGCATCCCGTAAAGATTGGTGAAGATCCTGTCCTGATCCTTCAGCATCGTCAGTCCTCATTGCCCTGGCGCTTTTGCCGCTGCCAGATACGCCATGTTACGACCAACGCCCAGATGAACGCGGCCAGTGCGGCGAGGTCGAAGAGAAAGGCATAGGATGCATCCCACGCTCCTCTTCGACCCAACCATTGTGCTCCGATCCACAGGACCATGGTCACGGCGATCACCAGCGCGACGATCCGCGCCTCTCGTGCGAGCGCCCGGTCCCTGTCCTGTGGTCCGGTCAATCAGTTCCCCCCGCGAACGCTGCCTTTGGCGAGTTCTTTGGCTTGGCTCACCCAGTTGTCACGGGCGATCCTGCCTTTGAACCCTTCAAGCTTTTCGTCGACGAAAGCGATGTCTTTTGCCTTCCAGGAGGCGACCTGACTGAAGTGCCAGACCCCGATCTGGTTCAACAGAGCTTCGAGCTTTGGCCCGACACCCTTGATCTGCTTCAAATCGTCAGCCTTGCCGCCGATCGGAGCCGACAGCATCTCGGGCGATCCGCCCGCTCCATCGTCTTTCGACTTGGCGATGGCGGAGTCGAGCCCGCCCGTAGCGCCCGTGCCCGCCGAAGCAGGTTTCGCAGGCGCGGCTGCTGCCGGCTTCGGAGCCGGTGCGGGCTCAGGTGCCTTCGAGGCCGGTTCCGCTGCTGCAGGCTTCGGAGCCGATACAGGTTCAGGCTTGGGTGCAGGGGTCGGTGTCGCGCCAGCAGAAGCGGCGGCGGACTGCCCGGCCGATGATGATGCGCTGGCCGCGGTCGCTGGCGCAGCGGCTGCCGACGCTTTGTGAGCAGGACTTGCGGTGGCGCTGCCTGCACTCGCTTCCGCTCCGGTGCAGAACGCCCAGCCGAGGAAGAAACCAAGCGCCGCAAAGACGATGAGCCCGAAGATAAGCGATGCGAAGAAGCCGAACGTCCCCACAAGCCACATCATGAGCAGGGTCAAAAGCCCAGCTCCCGCCGCGATATACCAACAGTTGCGGCGGCATTCCGTATTTCTCGTGTCAGACATCTCTCATACTCCTTCTTACATTAACTCAGTAGACGTCACCCTTCTTAACACGGCCGGAGAACTCCGTCTGACCTCCCTTGGCCAGTACCTTCGCCTGGTCGATCCAGCGGTCGCGGCTGGCGCGGCCCTTGAATCCTTCGAGATTGTCGTCCACCCAGGCGAGTTCGGACGCGCTCCATTCTGCAATCTGATCGAAATGAAAGAAACCAAGGCTGTTCAACAGCTTTTCAAGCTTCGGACCCACGCCCTTGATCTGCTTCAGGTCGTCGGGCTTCCCTCCCCGAGCCTTGGCGAGGCCGCCCGGCTTTGCAGCCTTCGGCGACGCAGCAGCGCGGGGTGCGGCGCCGGCCTTCGCCTTTGGCGCAGCCTTGGATTCTGCGCGCGCCTCCTGAACGGTCACGCCGGTGGAATCCGCAGCTTTTCCCTTGGCAGGCTTCGGTTCCTTCGCGCGGCCCTTGGCAGGCGTGGCCGGAGCCGCCTTGCCAAGCCACGGGGTCAGCAATGGAACCTCGGTTCCGTCAATCCGCTTCACGGTGTCTTTCAGATCGACCGCACGCTGGACCGACGCATTGTACTGCTGCCGGCCGCTTTCGAAATCCTTTAGGCTCGTCAGGCCGCTCAGCGGCTCGGCCGCATACCGGCCGTTCTGCGGCCCCGGAACGGGAACCTTTCCAGCGGCGAGATCATCGAGAAGCTTCGCGAAGTTCTCGGCCGTCAGGTCCTCGTAATAGTCCTTGCCGATCTGCGCCATCGGGGCGTTCGCGCAAGCGCCGAGGCACTCGACCTCTTCCCAGCTGAACTTGCCGTCGGCGGACAGCTGATGCGCATTGGGCGCAATCTTTTCCCGGCAGACCGCAATCAGGTCCTCTGCCCCGCAGATCATGCAGGACGTCGTGCCGCATATCTGGATATGAGCAATAGAACCAACAGGTTGAAGCTGGAACATGAAGTAGAATGTCGCGACTTCCAGCGCCCGGATGTAAGGCAGATCAAGAAGATCGGCCACGTATTCGATGGCGGGACGCGAAAGCCAACCTTCCTGTTCCTGCGCGCGCCAAAGAAGCGGGATGATCGCCGAAGCCTGCCGGCCTTCGGGATATTTCGTCATCTGCCCCTTTGCCCAGGCAAGGTTCGCAGGCGTGAACTCGAACGAAGAGGGCTGTTCGTGGTAAAGGCGGCGGAGCATTAGCGGTCGACCTCTCCGAAAACGATATCCATCGTGCCAATGATGGCGGCGACGTCGGCCAGCAGGTGGCCCTTGGCCATCCAGTCAATCGACTGAAGGTGCAGATAGCCCGGCGCGCGCAGCTTCGCACGGTAGGGTTTGTTGGTGCCGTCCGCGACAAGGTAGACGCCGAATTCGCCCTTCGGCGCCTCGACGGCGGCATAGACCTCACCCGCAGGCACGTGGAAGCCTTCGGTGTAAAGCTTGAAGTGGTGGATCAGCGCTTCCATCGAGCGCTTCATCTCGCCCCGCTTCGGCGGCGAGATTTTACCGCGGGCCATGACATCGCCCTGCCCGTTCGGTTCGCGCAGCTTCGCGATGGCCTGATGAACGATATTCGTCGACTCCCGCATTTCGGCCATGCGGCACAGATAGCGATCGTAACAATCACCGTTCTTGCCCACGGGAATCTTGAAGTCGAACTCGTCGTAGCACTCGTAGGGTTGCGCACGGCGAAGGTCCCAGGCCATGCCCGATCCACGCACCATGACACCCGAATAACCCCAGGTAAGCGCGTCCTCTTCGGTCACGATGCCGATATCTGCGTTGCGCTGCTTGAAGATGCGGTTCTCGGTCAGAAGGCCATCGAGATCGTCCAGCACCTTCGGGAAGGCGTGTGCCCATTCCTCGATGTCGTTCAGAAGCTCGGGCGGCAGGTCCTGATGGACGCCACCGGGACGGAAATAAGCGGCGTGAAGCCGCGCCCCGCAAGCCCGTTCGTAGAAGACCATGAGTTTCTCACGCTCTTCGAAGCCCCAAAGCGGAGGCGTCAGAGCACCGACGTCCATTGCCTGCGTGGTCACATTGAGCAGGTGGTTCAGAATGCGCCCGATCTCGGAGTAGAGAACGCGGATCAACTGCGCGCGACGCGGCACTTCCACACCCGTCAGCTTCTCGATCGCGAGACACCAGGCGTGTTCCTGGTTCATCGGCGCGACGTAGTCGAGCCGGTCGAGATAGGGCAGGTTCTGCAGGTAGGTCCGGCTCTCCATCAGCTTTTCGGTGCCGCGATGCAGAAGACCGATATGCGGATCGCAACGCTCTACCACCTCGCCGTCCAGCTCAAGAACAAGACGAAGAACGCCATGAGCCGCGGGGTGTTGAGGACCAAAATTGATGTTGAAGTTGCGGATCCGTTGCTCGCCAGTCAGGGCGTCTTCGAAACCTTTGGAGCCGTCCATCATTTCGCCCCCTGCTTTTCATCGCCCGGAAGGATGTATTCGGCCCCTTCCCAAGGCGACATGAAATCGAACAGCCGGTAGTCCTGAACCAGTTTCACCGGCTCGTAGACCACACGTTTCAACGCCTCGTCGTAGCGCACTTCGGTGTATCCCGTCGTCGGGAAGTCCTTGCGCAGAGGATGCCCGCGGAAGCCATAGTCGGTCAGAAGCCGACGCAAATCGGGATGGCCCGAGAAGACGACCCCGAACATGTCGAAGACCTCGCGCTCAAACCAGTTGGCCGAGGGATGTACATCGACAATAGAGGGCACCATCTCGTCCTCGCGAACGGCGACCTTCACGCGGATCCGTGCGTTCTGATACATCGACAGGAAGTGGTAGACGATATCAAACCGCGCCGGACGCTCGGGATAGTCGACGCCGGTGATGTCGACGAGGGTCGAAAAGCGGCAGCTGCGGTCCACGCGGAGGAACTCGACGAAGTCGACAAGGCTCGCAAGCGTGATCGTCACATTCAATTCGCCAAAATCGATCGCGGTTTTGACCACGTCGTCGGGACGCTTCAGTTCAATATGGGCAGCAAGTTCCTGCAAGGCTTCGGACATGGCGGACCTCCTCAGCGAACGAGCGTGCCGGTGCGACGGATACGGCGCTGCAATTGCAGGATGCCGTAAAGTAGCGCCTCGGCCGTGGGCGGGCAGCCCGGAACGTAGATATCGACGGGAACGATGCGGTCACAGCCGCGCACCACCGAGTAGCTATAGTGGTAGTAGCCCCCGCCGTTCGCACAGGACCCCATTGAGATGACATAGCGCGGCTCTGGCATTTGGTCGTAGACCTTGCGGAGCGCTGGCGCCATCTTGTTCGTGAGCGTACCGGCGACGATCATCAGGTCGGACTGACGCGGGGACGCGCGCGGGGCGGTGCCGAAACGTTCAAGGTCGTAGCGCGGCATCGAGGAATGCATCATCTCGACGGCGCAGCAGGCCAGACCGAACGTCATCCAATGCAGCGAGCCGTTCCGCGCCCAATTGATGATGTCCTCGGTCGTTGTCAGCAGGAAGCCCTTGTCCTGCAACTCGCGGTTCAGCGTCTGGGTGGCGACCTCTCGGTCAGCGCCGGCCGTGTTGGCCCCAAGCATCACGCCCATTCCATCGCCCCCTTCTTCCATTCGTAGGCAAAGCCTATCGTCAGCACCGCGAGGAACACCATCATCGACCAGAACCCAACCATGGAAATGTCCTTGAATGCCACTGCCCAGGGGAAGAGGAAGGCCACCTCGAGGTCGAAGATGATGAAAAGGATCGAGACAAGGTAGAACCGCACGTCGAACTTCATCCGCGCATCATCGAACGCATTGAAGCCGCATTCGTAGGCGGACACCTTTTCAGGGTCGGGATTGCGCACAGCGATCACCGCAGCGGCGAGGATCAGAACGAGGCCAAGGCCGATAGCCATAGCGAGAAAAATCAGGATGGGGAGATATTCTCTGAGCTGCTCGTCCACGCGTGGCTCCTTCCTCTCGCGCCATGTGGGCGCGTGATATGGCTTTGGGTCGTTTACTCTCCCACCCTGACGGGGTCAACCAAAGGCAGAGGCCAATCTTCGACCGAATGCGCGGAATATTCCGGCAGGCGCGGTAGTTACAGCAAGCTGCAACGCGGCATGGTCAATAGATGTGCATAACGGACCTGCGGCCCGCCAGTCGAACGGCCAACAAACACACCAGCGATTCCTTGCGTCGCCGATCAGACCCGGTCAACCCGCCCAAGGCTCATAGAAGTCTTGCTTGTAAAGCTTGTCGGCCCCTTCGGGGGGCAACGCCTTTCTGAAGGCGGGGCGCTCCGATACCCGGGCATACCAAGCGGCAAGCGCTGGAAATTCATCTAACCGGGCGAAGTGCCGAGACATGTAAAGCGCTTGCGCGATGCCGACATCGGCTGCCGAGAATCCAGAACCGAGCAGGTAGTCCCGTCCTGCAAGGCGCTGCTCAATTGCCGCGTAGCATTTTGCAAGCCGCTTCGCTTCAAGCCGCATGAGGATCGGGCTGCGCATCGAGTCGTCGTAAAGCGCGATGTGCTGCTGCGTCAGTGCCGCCGAGTGCTGGCTGATCGTCTCGGCGAAATGCACCCAGATAAGCCAGTCGGCGCGCTCTTCATCACCCGGGGCGCGGCCCAGCCCCTTCTCGGGAAATCGCTCGCAGAGGTATTCCGTGATCGCCCCGCTTTCCCAGATCACGCGGTCGTCGATTTCCAGCGCCGGGACACGCCCAGCCGGGTTCAGCGCAAGGTAGTCGGGTGCGCGCAATGACTTGTCGAAGGGATGGATGACCAGCTCGAAGTCAACACCGAGTTCATGGAGCAGCCAGAGCGGCCGCATCGAACGCGTCTGGTGACAATGGTGCAGCCGGATCATACCGCCTCCTCCTCATCAAGACGAACGAGCGCGGCCCCTGCCTCGACTTGCGCACCTGCCGAGACGAGCACTTCCGCCACGGTGCCGTCGCGCGCGGCGGTCAGGGTATGTTCCATCTTCATCGCCTCCAGCACCGCGAGCCGGTCGCCCGCGCTGACATGCTGCCCCGCCTCGACATAGACCGCCTTCACAAGACCGGGCATGGGCGAAAGGGTTACGCCGCTCGCCGCCCCTGCGCTTTCGCGGTCCAGAGGATCGACGACGGCGAAATGATACGCCCCGGGCCCGAACACGCTGACCGTTCCGGGCGTCAGCACCACTCGCGCGCCCGAGGGCCGGTCATTGACCCACCAAGCGTCATTCCTGAGCACGCAGTCTGCGATCTCGTCGTCGATCGTGACGCGCGCGTGACCGCGGCCCAGCGCCTCGACCACCGCCGAAAACCCTTCAAGCTCTACCGAACGACGAAGCGGGGACCACAGCGTGAAGCCGGTCGTTGCTCCGCCACCATCGGAAAGCCCCGCAGCGCCCAACGCAGCGAGCGCTTGCACGGCCAGCCCCGGGGCCGCCGCCTCGGTCAGCGCGCCGAGGTCGCGCGCGATCAGCCCGGTATCGACATCACCCGCACGGAAACCTTCGTGCCGCGCCAGAGCCGCGAGAAACGACAGGTTCGTGACCGACCCCGCGACTTCGGTATCTTCAAGCGCCGCGCGCAGCTTCGACAGTGCGATGGCCCGCGTCGGGCCGTGGACGATGATCTTGGCGATCATCGGGTCGTACCATGGGCTGATCGTATCGCCGGGCCTGACCCCGGTATCCGCGCGCGCACCCTCGGGGAAGTGCAGATGCGTCAGCGTACCCGTCGCCGGAAGGAAGCCTGCCGGCACATCCTCGGCGTAAAGCCGCGCCTCGAAGGCATGGCCGTTCAGGCGCAGGTCTTCCTGGCGCGAGGTCAGCGGCTCTCCCGATGCGACGCGCAACTGCCATTCGACCAGATCGACGCCGGTCACGGCTTCGGTCACCGGGTGTTCGACCTGAAGCCGCGTGTTCATCTCCATGAACCAGAAACGGTCGGGGCGCAGCCCTTCCGACGCGTCGACGATAAACTCCACCGTGCCCGCACCTGAATAGCCGATCGCCTCGGCGGCGCGCACGGCGGCCTGCCCCATTGCGGCGCGCATCTCTTCGGTCATGCCCGGGGCCGGGGCTTCCTCGATCACCTTCTGGTGACGGCGCTGCAGCGAGCAGTCGCGTTCGAAGAGATGGACGGCGCGCTTGCCGTCGCCAAAGACCTGCAGCTCAATATGGCGTGGCTTCTCGACGAACTTCTCGATCAGCACGGCGGGATTGCCAAACGCTGTCCGTGCCTCCCCCTGCGCGCTTTCGAGCGCAGCCGCAAAATCCTTCGCCCGCTCGACAAGACGCATACCTTTGCCGCCGCCACCGGCAACGGCCTTGATCAGGACCGGGTAGCCGATCGCCTCCGCCGCGCCCGCCAGATGCTCAGGGTCTTGATTGTCGCCGTGATAGCCGGGCACGACGGGCACGCCCGCTTCGTCCATCAGCGTCTTGGCAGCATCCTTCAGGCCCATGGCCTTGATCGCGCTTGAGGACGGGCCGATGAAGACGAGCCCCGCCTTTTCGACCGCATCAACGAAATCCGGGTTCTCGCTCAGGAACCCATAGCCCGGATGGATCGCCTCCGCCCCGGTCGCCTTGGCCGCCTCGATGATTGCGTCGCCCCGAAGGTAACTCTCGGCCGGCTGGGGGCCACCCAGATAGACCGCTTCATCTGCCAGCGCCACGTGAAGCGCGGCGCGGTCGGCATCGGAATAGACGGCAACAGTCGCCACGCCGATGCGGCGGCAGGTAGAGATCACGCGGGCGGCGATCTCGCCGCGGTTGGCGATCAGGATCTTTGAGAACATATCTCGGCCTTTCTGGCAAAGCCGCGGGCTTTCGGCCCCCGGATCCCCGAAGGGTATCGGGACAATGAAGACAACTTGGCGCGGGTCATGGCGCCAGATCTTCGATCAGGCGGAAGCGCTCGCAGACGAGTTCCATTTCGGGATCGAACCCGCCATTGCGCTCGAAGTAGCGGCGATGTCCCGCGCGCCAACCATCGAGCGTGTCATCTTCGCCCTCCGCCAAGGCGAAATCCTCGTCGACATCGCAAAAGCGACGGATCGTGACTTCGCGGGTCTCGATGACAAGTGCGGGCGCGCCGTCCCAGTCGAGCGCGATGTCGCGGCGGCCGACGACCGGCAGCGCCTCGCCTTCTTCCTTGAAGTCGCGAAGCGCGCCGCAGGTAGCGGTCTTTCGGCCCGCGCGGACCAGGCTCAGCAGCTCGTCGCACAGTTCCCTGTTGTCGCCGAAGGTGAAGCAAATGGCGCCGGGATAACGCACCTGCAATGCAGCGATGAGTGTATTGTGGGACTCAGCCGTCATGCGCACCATCCCGAGCGAAGTCCGCCCTGATAAGCCCGCGCATGACCGTCCTTGATCATTCGGTCCGCGAGGGGCTGCCCATCGACCGACACGCGGACGAGCGCCCGGCCGTAGCGGTCCGTACCCTCTCGCATGAGCGACACCTCATCCGCGTTCCAGATCGCGAGGCGCAGCGCCCATTTCGCCTTCACCGCCGCCGCGAGCTCCGACGGACAGGAGGGCGAGAAAAGCTCTGGCGTGTCGAAACCGACGAGGCGTGCAGAGACGTCGCCTTGGCCAGTGCAGAACATCCTCGCCGTGTCGCCGTCGACAATGCGGTATATGCGGCAGGTTCCTTCGGCCGATGAGGCAGGACGGGTCACGGCAAGAAAGGCGTCGGCCACGCCGGGCAAAACGACGAGCGCTACGGCGGACGTGACGAGAACCGCGCTGAGATAGAAGTGCGGGTCGGCCAGTCGGAACGGGCGGCGCCGCGGTCGGCCCAGACTCCGCTGGGACCGAGGCCGGTAGGTGCGGCTGTAGAAGGAGGCGTTGTTCTTCCGTCGCGCCATGGCTCACATCCGAAAGACGCCGAAGCGTGTCGGTTCGATCGGCGCGTTGAGCGCGGCGGAAAGCGACAGCGACAGCACCTCGCGGCTTTTGCGCGGATCGATGATCCCGTCGTCCCAAAGGCGGGCAGATGCGTAGAGGGGATGAGACTGTTCCTCGAACATCTCGATGGTCGGGCGCTTGAACTCGGCCTCTTCTTCGGCGCTCCAACTGCCCCCTGCCCGCTCGATCCCCTCGCGTTTGACTGTCGCGAGCACACCCGCCGCCTGTTCGCCGCCCATGACGGAGATGCGGGAATTGGGCCAGGTCCACAGAAAGCGCGGGCTGTAGGCTCGCCCCGCCATGCCGTAGTTGCCGGCACCGAAGGATCCGCCGACAAGCATCGTGATCTTCGGGACGTTCGTCGACGCAACCGCCGTCACCATCTTCGCGCCGTGCCGGGCGATACCTTCGTTTTCGTACTTCCGGCCGACCATGAAGCCGGTGATGTTCTGAAGAAACACCAGTGGAATGCTCCGCTGGCTGCAAAGCTCAACAAAGTGTGCGCCCTTCACCGCGCTTTCCGAGAAAAGAACACCGTTGTTCGCGATGATCCCCACCGGGCAGCCTTCGACATGGGCAAAGCCCGTCACCAGCGTTTCGCCAAAGCGAGGCTTGAACTCGTCGAAGCGCGAGCCATCCACGATCCGGGCGATGACCTCGCGGATGTCATAGGGCGTGCGCAGGTCGGCCGGGACGATCCCGAAGATCTCGTCCGGATCATAGGCGGGGTTTTCCGGGGTCTGCCATTCGACTGACTTGGGCTTCGACCGGTTGAGATGGCCTACTGCGCGCCGGGCAAGGGCCAACGCGTGGGCGTCATCCTCGGCAAGGTAGTCGGCCACGCCCGAAAGCCGCGTATGCACGTCGCCGCCGCCAAGATCCTCGGCGCTGACGACCTCGCCGGTGGCGGCTTTGACGAGGGGCGGCCCGGCAAGGAAGATCGTCCCCTGCTCCTTCACGATGATCGACACGTCGGACATCGCGGGCACGTAAGCACCGCCCGCCGTGCAGGAACCCATCACGACAGCAATCTGGGCGATACCCTTCGCGCTCATCCGCGCCTGATTGTAGAAGATGCGGCCAAAATGGTCGCGGTCGGGAAAGACCTCGTCCTGGTTGGGAAGGTTCGCACCGCCGCTGTCCACGAGGTAGATGCAGGGCAGGCAATTCTCTTCGGCGATCTCCTGCGCGCGCAGGTGTTTCTTGACCGTCATAGGATAATAGGTGCCGCCCTTCACCGTTGCGTCGTTGGCGACGACCATCACCTCTTGCCCGTGAACGCGGCCAATCCCGGCAATGACGCCGGCGGCAGGGGCGGCACCGTCATACATGCCATAAGCCGCCGTTGCGCCGATTTCGAGGAAGGGCGATCCGGGATCGAGCAGATTGGCCACCCTTTCCCGTGGCGGCATTTTCCCGCGCGATATGTGACGGGCGAGCGATTTTTCTCCGCCCCCGGCGGCGGCATGGGTAGCCGCTTCAGCGATCTGGGCGAGCATAGCTTCGTGCGCCGTCCGGTTCTGGCGGAACGCTTCGGAAGAAGGTAGAACCGAAGAGCCAAGCTTCATTCCGGCGCCTTTCTCAGGCCGGCAAGCCGCATCGCCCGGATCGCGGCCTCGCGCATCGCGCAGGCGGCGCGGCCAAGGTCGGGTACACCATCGACCGAGGCGATCTGGGCCGCCTGCTCACATGCCGCTTCGCCTTCGCGCAACATACGTTCATGCATAGCCCGGATCTGACCGACACATTCGTCGATGGTGGGCGTGCATGGGTCATCGGTCTCGGCGCTCGCGCGGATCACCTCTTCAAGCTGGGACACGCGATCGTTCGCGCGGGCGTCCCAGACGGCGGTTTCCGCCTCGATGCAAGGCAGCAGATCGGGGTTCGCCGGGTTCTGCGTGTCGGGTGTGCAGCTTCGGACAGCGGAACCGAGGCAAGTTATCTCGGCGTCAACTGATTCTGCCTTGGCGAAGCAGGCCTCCAGTATGGTCTTCGCTGCCTCGGTGCGTTCGTCGGCCCACAACGGGGCGGGTGCCAAAATCAGAACTGCAATCAGGATGCTTTTCATTCCGAGGCCTCCGAAATTCCTATAGTCATTCTGTATTCCTCCCGGCCTTCGTGTCCGACATCCAAAGACCTGACGCCACAGTCCGCCGTGGACTGGACAATCGGTTTTGGCTCAATCTCGAGCGCGCGTCTCATGCCATCGCCCCCATAAGCTCACGCCCGATCAGCATCCGCCGAATCTCAGAGGTACCCGCGCCGATCTCCATCAGCTTGGCGTCGCGGAAGATGCGGCTGACGGGGGTTTCGTTCATGAAGCCCATGCCGCCCATCGCCTGAACCGCCTGATGAGCCACGTTCATCGCCTCTTCCGAGGCATATAGCACACAGGCCGCCGCGTCCTGCCGTGTGACCTCGCCCCGGTCGCAGGCCTTCGCCACCTCGTAAATGTAGGCGCGGGCAGAGTTCATCTTGGTGTACATGTCCGCGATCTTGCCCTGCATCAGCTGGAAGTTCCCGATGGGCTGGCCGAACTGCTTGCGCTGCGCGAGATATGGCATGACCTCATCCATGCAGGCGGCCATGATACCGGTTCCGATAGCCGAAAGGACGACGCGTTCGTAATCAAGCCCGGACATCAGGACGCGGACGCCCTTGCCTTCTTCCCCAAGGACGTTTTCGAACGGCACTTCCACGTCCTCGAAGATCAATTCCGCCGTGTTCGAGCCGCGCATGCCAAGCTTGTCGAAATGCTGCGAAGTTGAAAAACCCTTCATCTCCTTCTCGACGAGGAAGGCGGTAATCCCCTTCGACCCGGCATCGGGATCGGACTTGGCATAAACGACGAGCGTATCCGCATCAGGCCCGTTCGTTATCCAGAACTTGGTGCCGTTCAGAACGAAACGGTCATTCTTCTTTTCAGCCCGCAGCTTCATCGACACCACGTCCGACCCCGCACCCGCTTCAGACATGGCGAGTGCGCCGACATGTTCGCCAGAGATCAGCCGTGGCAGGTACTTCTTCTTTTGCTCTTCGGTTCCGTTCAGCTTGATCTGGTTCACACAGAGGTTCGAATGCGCGCCGTAGGACAACGACACGGAAGCCGACGCGCGCGCGATCTCTTCGACCGCGACTGCATGAGCAAGGTAGCCCATTCCTGCGCCGCCATGCTCTTCGGATACAGTAATGCCGAGCAGGCCAAGTTCACCCATCTCGCGCCAAAGCTCAGCCGGGAAGACGTTCGTCCGATCGATCTCTGCAGCCATGGGTTTGACCCGATCCTGCGCCCAGCGATGCACCATATCGCGGAGCGCCTCGATCTCATCGCCGAGATGGAACTTCATGGACGCGGTGAACATCGGCGGCCTCCGTTAAATGAACGCATGTTCAATTCATAGGTCCAAAGCCCGAGTCGGGTCAATGGGGTCGCGCGGCCCGGCCAAAGTGCGGACTCAGAAGGTGATGGCCTTGAGCACCTCCGGTTCCGTCACGGTGACGCCGGGAAGCGCCGTCTTCAGGTCGTCGGCGGATTGGGCGAGGATCGGAAAGGTCTTGTAGTGACACGGGATAACGGTCGAGAAATTGAAGAACTTCTTCGCCGCCCAGGCCGCCGCCTTCATGTCCATCGTATAGTGGCCGCCTGCGCAAAGGATGCCGATATCCGGGTTGTGGTATTCGCCCATCCAGCCCATGTCGGCCATGATATCCGTGTCGCCGGAGACATAGATCACATGCCCTTCGCCCGCGATCATGAACCCCGCCTCGGACCCGGCAGGTTGTGGCGCGCCACCCGCGAAATCGATGCTCGCCGAATGGCAGGCGTTCACCATCGTCACCTTCGCCCCGCCAAGGTCGATCGTGCCGCCCTTGCCGAAACCGATCACCTCGGCCCCTTCCGAGCCGAAAATCACCGACAGTTCGTGGATGCAGGCAATGGGGATGCCCTTCTCCTTTGCGATTGCCACGGCATTCGCGCTGTGGTCGCCATGGCCGTGCGTGACAAGAATATGCGTCGCCCCTTCGATTGCTTCGCCACGGCGTTCCTCGGGGAACATCGGATTGCCGGACAGCCACGGGTCGATCAACAAGACGGCGTCTTCGATTTCGAGCCGGAAACCGGAATGGCCAAGCCAGGTAAGCTTCATGGGTTCCTCCCGCTGGTTGCAATCTGAAGCCTAGGCATTTCGCCGGAAGCTGGGAACCGGTTTTCGGCGCAAAGCCCTCAGCATTTCGTCGCAAAGGACACCCGCCCCCGCCCCGCCTCTCTACCGCTTGAAGCCATCGCCCGGCGGCGATAAACCGTCGCCAATCGAAAGGAACACCTGATGTCCATCACCGAACAAGACGCGCGCAAGGTGGCCCATCTCGCCCGCATCGCCGTGAAGGAAGAGGACCTCCCGGCGCTGGCGGGTGAACTGTCCGCCGTGCTCGCCTTCATGGAACAGCTTAACGAAGTCGATGTCGAGGGCGTCGAACCGATGACGTCGGTCACGCCGATGCGGCTGAAACGGCGCGAGGACGTGGTGACGGATGGCGGGATGCAAGACAAGATCCTGAAGAACGCGCCCGATGCGCGCGAAGGCTTTTTCGCTGTGCCGAAGGTGGTGGAATGACGGCTCTGAACGAACTGACGATCGCCGCGGCGCGCGATCTGCTCCGCAAGGGCGAAACGACATCGGCCGAACTGACCGAGGCTTGCCTCTCGGCGATCGAGGCCGCCGGCGCGTTGAACGCCTTTGTCCACAAGACGCCCGAGATCGCGCGCCGACGCGCGGCGGAGGCCGATGAGCGGATCAAGGGCGGTGACGCGCCTGCGATGTGCGGTATCCCTGTCGGAATCAAGGACCTGTTCTGTACAAAGGGCGTACCCTCGCAGGCGGCGTCCAACATCCTCAAGGGCTTCAAGCCGGAATATGAATCGACCGTCAGCCAGCAACTGATGGACGCGGGCGCGGTCATGCTCGGCAAGCTCAACATGGATGAGTTCGCCATGGGGTCGTCGAACGAAACCTCGTGCTATGGCAATGCGGTGAACCCTTGGCGGCGCGGCAATGACGACACTTCGCTGACGCCGGGCGGATCCTCGGGCGGTTCGGCGGCGGCGGTATCTGCCGATCTTTGCCTCGGGGCGACAGGCACGGACACGGGCGGCTCAATCCGCCAGCCCGCCGCTTTCACCGGTATCACCGGCATCAAGCCGACCTATGGGCGCTGCTCGCGCTGGGGAATCGTAGCCTTCGCGTCGTCGCTCGATCAGGCGGGCCCGATGACGAAAGATGTGCGCGACGCCGCGATCATGTTGCAGGCCATGTGCGGCCACGATCCGAAGGACTCGACTTCCGCCGACTTGCCCGTGCCGGATTTCGAGGCGGCGCTGACCGGCGACATCCGAGGCAAGAAGATCGGAATTCCAAGCGAATACCGCATGGATGGGATGCCGGACGAGATTGAGGCGCTCTGGAAACAGGGAACCGAGATGATGCGCGACGCGGGGGCCGAGATCGTCGACATCTCTTTGCCGCATACGAAATACGCGCTGCCTGCCTACTACGTCGTGGCCCCTGCCGAGGCGTCTTCGAACCTCGCGCGCTATGACGGCGTGCGCTACGGCCACCGCGCCAAGCTCGCGCAGGGCGACGGCATCACCGAGATGTACGAAAAGACCCGCGCCGAGGGCTTTGGCCACGAAGTGCAGCGCCGGGTGATGATTGGCACCTACGTCCTGTCGGCCGGCTTCTACGACGCCTACTACAACCGCGCCCGCAAGGTGCGTGCGCTGATCAAGAAGGATTTCGAGGACGTCTTCGCCGACGGCATCGACGCGATTCTGACACCCGCGACCCCCTCTGCCGCCTTTGGGCTGGGCGAGATGGCCGAGGCCGATCCGATTGCGATGTATCTCAATGATGTGTTCACGGTGACAGTGAATCTCGCCGGTCTTCCGGGCATTTCTGTGCCTACCGGTCTCGACCGCCGGGGGCTGCCGCTCGGCCTGCAACTGATCGGGCGGCCGTGGGAAGAAGCCGGTCTGCTGAATCACGCCTATGTGCTTGAGCGGGCCGCAGGTTTTGTTTCCAAGCCCGCGAAATGGTGGTAAGTGGCGCGGTCAAAGCGGGATTGGGGTCCTAAATGCGCATTGTGTTGTCGTGTCTTTCGTTGATGCTTCTGGCCGCGTGCCAGCCGCCCATACCTGACAGCCGGCCTACCGGCGTCGGCTTCGAAAGCTATAGTGACTACCAGCGCCGCCGCGTGGCGGAGGCTGACGCAGCGCGCGCCGCCGCCGCGACCCCCGTTCAGACGGTGCAGAGCCCGGTGCAGAATCCGGCTATCCCCTATTCCGGTCCAACCACCTACGCGTCGACGGGCACGTACCCTGCGGCAGGCGCCGCGGGAACCGGTGCCCCGACCGCCGCGGAACTCGCCGCCGCAGGTGTCAGCGGTGCGGCGCAAATCGCGTCCACGCAACCGGCGCAGCCCATCTACCAGCCGACCCCGCAGCCCCAGTACCAACCAACAACCGCGCCCGCGCAAGCGGTCGCGGCTGCGCCGGTCAACAACACGGGCATTTCGGACGAACAGGACTTTTCTGCCGTGGCCTCCCGCGAGTCGATCGAATCCGACAGGCAGCGGATCGAACAGAACAAGGCGCAGTATCAGCAGATCCAGCCCACCGAACTGCCGGAACGCACGCGCACCACGGCACCTGAAATCGTCGAATACGCGATCAACGCGCCAAACCGCCTCGGACAAAAAATCTACAATCGTTCGGGCGCATCGGTGAATGGCTCAGCACGCGCTTGCGCAAAGTACGCGACACCAGAAGCGGCGCAGGCGGCATTCCTGAAGTCCGGCGGTCCGAAGCGTGACCCGAAGAACCTCGACCCTGATGGCGACGGGTTCGCTTGCTACTGGGATCCGTCTCCCTACCAGACGGTTCGGAACTGAGCAGACCGGGCGCGCGCGAAGACGGCCCACAGGATGACACAGGCCCGAACTGAAACAGCACCCGGCCCCTCGCCCAATTGCGGCCCCCGTCGCAACGACGCGAGGCCGAGCCTTATCGTCATTCATTATACTGCGATGCCCATTCTGGCCGAAGCGCGAGCGCGGCTATGTGATCCAACGGCCGAGGTCTCGGCCCACTACCTTATCGCGGAGAACGGCGAGGCCGAAGCTCTCGTTCCCGACGAGCTGCGCGCCTGGCATGCCGGTGCCGGCAGTTGGGGCGGCCTCGACGACGTGAACTCTCATTCAATCGGAATTGAGCTATCCAATCCCGGTGACGCACCCTTCCCCGAACCTCAGATGAAGGCGCTGGAGCGGCTTCTGGCCGAGATCATGGACCGCTGGTCGATCGCGCCGGAACGGGTCATCGGCCATTCCGACATGGCGCCCGAGCGCAAACGCGACCCCGGACGCTTTTTCGACTGGCGGCGGCTCGCGAAACTGGGGCTATCGGTTTGGCCGACGGAAGGTGGCGATACGGACACGCCGTTTGCCGCTTCCGCGCGCGCGTTCGGCTACCCGGAGGCAGCGGATCAGGCGCTTCTGGAAGCGTTCCGCATGCGTTTCCGCCCCTGGGCAGATGGGCCCGAGGACGCGGCGGACCGGTCGCTTGCTGCGGATCTTGCGCGACGCTTCGGGCGGACTGCGTAGGTGCCCCCAATACGCTTGCAAGTTATCCATATTGACCATCGGCACCGAAGACCCTACCTCAAGGCTTGCGCGGATGGCCGGATGGCCGCGGCGGGCAACCGCCGAGGAAAGTCCGGACTCCATGAAGCAACGGTGCCGGGTAACGCCCGGCCGGGGAAACCCGAGGGAAAGCGCCGCAGAAATGAAACCGCCCCGGCATGTCCGGGGCAAGGGTGAAACGGTGGGGTAAGAGCCCACCGCGGACCTGGTAACAGGGACGGCACGGCAAGCCCCACCGGGAGCAATGCCAAATAGGGGCCTCGCGCGGGGGCCGGTCCCGAAAGGGAGACCGCCCGCAGGGACGCTTCAACCCGAGAGGCCCGGGTTGGCAGCTTGAGCGCGTCGGTAACGGCGGGCCGAGAGGAATGGTCATTCGAAGGGGGGCGACCCCTGGGACAGAATCCGGCTTACAGGCCATCCGCGCATATCTTTCCCCGCACCCCTCACTTTCGGATGCGTGTCACATCCGATGCGCTATACTCGCCAAAATTGCAAAGGAGTAAGCGAGATGAGTTTCGTCAAAACACTGGCAACGCTGGCCGTCGGCTTCGCCGCTGCGCGCGGAGTCGACAAGTATCGCAAGACCGGCGGCATGGACGGCGTGAAGGAGGCCTTCAAAAAAGCCGGAGAACCTGGCGGTGCCGTTGAACAGTGGGGTGCGCAAGCCGAAAAGCTGGGCTTGCCCGGCGGCGCCAAAACGGTGCGGCAGGTCTACGAACAATTCGGAGGCGCAAGCGAAGCGGCCGAAGCCGGGCTCGGCGGCCTGATCTCGTCCATGACGAGTGCGGCGACCACGGGCGGCAAAATGATGGGCGACATGATGGAAGCGATGACCGGCGCATCGCCCGCCTCCCCCATCGCAGAGGAAAATGCCAAGCTGATGATCCGCGCGATGATCCAGGCCGCCAAAGCCGACGGCGAGATCGACGCGGAAGAGCGCAAGAAGATCCTCGACCACCTGACCGATGCAAGCGACGAAGAAATTGCCTTCGTCGAGGCGGAACTGAGCGCGCCGCTTGATCCCGCGGCACTCGCAGCTTCCACGGATGCGGCGATGCGCGAGCAGATCTACTCCACCTCGCTCATGGCGATCCGCGTCGACACTCAGGCAGAACGGACGTATCTCGACCAACTCGCCGCCGCGCTCGGTCTCGACGAACCAACACGCGAGCGGTTGCACGCCAGCATGGGCAAACCTACGCCGACCGCCTGACCGCAAGCCTTTCTATGCGAAGCTCGCTCCGCTCGGCGGGGCGAGCTATCATCTCGCCTTCTGGACGAGACAATGTTTGTAGGACCGCAGCCTCAGAAATGCCCGGTTGCGACAGGTTTCGCTGTTGACTCTGGCGCGGCCTTCCGTAAAAGGCGGGCTTCAAGGATTTCGCGGGCGGTCTGCCGTCCGGCTCTAGGAGAATAACAATGGCGAAGCCGACGACGATCAAGATCCGTCTGAACTCGACGGCGGGCACCGGGCACTTCTACGTGACCAAGAAGAACGCCCGCACCATGACCGAAAAGATGGTTGTGCGTAAGTACGATCCGGTCAAGCGCGAGCACGTCGAATACAAAGAAGGCAAGATCAAGTAAGATCTGCCGCCCATCCGGGTTGAAGAGGCCGCGCATTGCGCGGCCTTTTGTCGTTCATGGCAGGCGTGAAACCGCGCCACCGAACTGCGCGGTCACGCATGTGATGGCGCGCGTAACTCGGCGCGAAACCGCCCTTCGCGGTGCCGACACAACAGTTCGACAAAGTGGTAGGGACGAGACCGGTAAAATCCCGGCCTCGCCCCTGTCCTCATGGGAACAAACGTTCTCATCAAAGCTGCCAGTAGCGCCTGCTTTCCGGCAGCTTCTCGAGCCCGATATCCCGGCGCAGCCGGTCGGGCAGATCGGCTTCGTTGCGGACGTGCGAACGTTCGGCGCGACGGGCGGCAAGCCCCGCCAACGCAAGTGCGACACGGACAAGGCCATGACGCGCCACCAACGCTTCAAGCGCCAACAAGGGCGAACGATCTTCAGGAGTCAAATGTGCATTCATTGTATCACTCGGCCGGGCGCATATCGGCACCCAGGTTCCTTCGATGTTTTAATAGGGATCGGATCGCGCATGGACCGGACAAAATCCGGGCCAATTACAGCTTAACTACGGCGTGAGCGCGGAAGACTCCGGCTCGTAACCCTTTGGAATTACACGCCTACGTGGAGGCGTGCACTCATGGGAAACGAAGCAACGGTAGTCCGGTTGGAAATGGCCCCACACCGGCGGAGCATCGCAAGATCAAAGTATTCCATCCTACTCCTCCTTTGGCTGGTGTTGGAACGCGCGTAACATACACCGATTCTCGCAAATACAAAGCGAGAGATTGTATCGCTTATAGCACTCGCATTGTACGTGCCAGTTGCGCAACAGCCCGATTAACCAGTCAACCGTTAGACATGTTTCGCGCGGAATTCAGATGCGCATTCCTGCCTTCATATTCGCGGCCTTGTGGATCTCGGCAACTCCCGCGCTCGGTGACGCGGTCTGGATCGAAGCGAGGATCGCGAACCCGGCCTTCCGTTGCGAGACGACGGAACGCTACGCGCTCGCGATTCACGGCGGTGCGTTCTGGGGCGAGCTTCAGGATGCAGAACGAGAGAATGCCGTGAGGGCCACGCTTGATCAAGGCGACCGCTGGCTGGCGGCGGGTGCACCGGCGCTCGACGTTGTCGAAGAACTTGAGGCTATCCTTGAGGACTCGGGCGCGTTCAACGCGGGCAAGGGCGCGACTGCGAACAAGGCGGGCTATGTCGAACTGGACGCGGCGATCATGGACGGGCGCTTCCGTGGGGTTGGTGCGGTCGCCGCAGTCCGATCGTTGAAGAACCCGATACGTGCGGCGCGGCACGTGATGCGTTGGACGCCGCATGCGCTGCTCTCGGGCCCAGCCGCCGACCAAACGCTCGCGGGCTACGGCGCGGAACTTGTCGGACCGGAGTACTTCGACGCGACCTCGTCGACCGTCGATGGCGCAGGCGTGGATACCGTCGGTGCCGTGGCACTCGACCGGTGCGGCAATCTGGCGGCCGCAACATCGACCGGCGGTTTCGGGGCGAAGATGCCGGGCCGGATCGGCGACAGCCCGATACCCGGCGCGGGTCTCTACGCCGAAAACGGCGTGGTCGCGATCTCTGCGACCGGTCACGGCGAAAGCTTCCTGCGCACCGCGCTCGCGCATGAGATCGCGGCGCGGATGACGTTCGCCGGCGAAACGCTGGCTCAGGCGACGCGTGAGGCGATTTTCGGCTCGCTCGCAGGGGTCGGTGGCGAAGGCGGCGTGGTCGCTGTCGATGCCGAGGGCAACATTTCAGCCGCCTTCAATTCCGATGGTATGGTTCGCGGCAGTGCAAGCTGGCAGTCGCCGGCCCGGACGGCAACCGGCGCGGACTGAAGGACGGGGAGGCTCGCAACGGCGCTAGGTGCGCCGTCCCTCGAAAAACGTCCTGAGCAGTTCCGCCGCCTCACCCGCTGCTATTCCGTCATAAACCTCGGGCGCATGGTGGCATTGGGGATGCGCGAACACACGCGCGCCATGCGCGACACCGCCGGATTTCGGGTCTTCGGCCCCATAGTAGAGTCGCGCGACCCGCGCGAACGAAATCGCGGCTGCACACATCGGACAAGGCTCGAGCGTGACATAGAGATCGTGGCCCGGCAAACGCTCTGATCCAGCTGCGGCGCAGGCCGCGCGCAGAGCCAAAATCTCGGCATGGGCCGTTGGGTCGTTCAATTCGCGCGTCCGGTTACCCGCGCTTGCCACGATCCGGCCTTTGGGATCGACAACAACGGCCCCCACGGGAACCTCGCCCCGCGCGCCTGCGTCCCGCGCTTCTTTAAGCGCCGCTTCCATGTGGCTCGTAAATCCGTTCATGCTTTCTGATGCCCTGCCCCGCGCTGCCACGCAAGCGCTTCCCCCTGCCCCCGAATGGCGCTAGAAGCGGCGCCTTAGACCAGCCTGGAGCTCCGCCATGACCGATGAAAAGCCAAAGGGCGAACGGATCGCCAAGGTGATGGCCCGATCGGGCGTCGCCTCGCGCCGCGACGCGGAGCGCATCATCCTTGCCGGTCGCGTTGCGGTGAACGGTACGAAAGTGGATAGCCCGGCGCTGGACGTGTTCCCTTCCGACAAGGTGACGATCGACGGCAAGCCCATTGACGCGCCTCAGCCAGCGCGGCTCTGGCTTTATTACAAGCCTGTGGGTCTCGTGACCTCCGAGAAGGACGAGAAAGGCCGCCAGACGGTCTTCGACACGATGCCCGAGGGCATGCCGCGCGTGATGAGTGTCGGGCGGCTCGACATCACCTCTGAGGGTCTGCTGCTTCTGACAAACGACGGCGAGTTGAAGCGGCAACTTGAGCTTCCATCGACCGGGTGGCTGCGCAGGTATCGGGTGCGGGTGAACGGACGTCCGAACGACGCGACATTCGACCCATTGCGGCGCGGCGCGACCATCGATGGGGAGGAGTTCCTGCCGATGGACATCACGCTCGACAAGCAGCAGGGCGCGAATGCGTGGCTGACGGTCGGGCTGCGCGAAGGCAAGAACCGGGAAATCCGTCGCGCGATGACCGAAGTCGGGCTGATCGTGAACCGCCTGATCCGGGTAAGCTACGGCCCATTCCGGCTGAACCAGATGAAGCCGGGCGATGTGGTCGAGGTGAAGGCCAAGGTAATGCGGGAACAGCTTGGCGGCCTGCTCGGCTCCGACGAAGATGAAGGCCCGGCCCGGAAACCGCGCCATGCGCGTTCCTCGGACGGCCCGAAGTCGAAGGGGCGCAGCAGCCGTGATGGGAGCGAACGCAAATCGCACGGCGAGCGCGGCAAGCGCGACGACAAGCCTGCGCGCAGCGACCGGGACGCAAAGCCGCGTCGCGAGGATCGACCGCATGGCAAGCCTGAGCGGTCTTTCGACCGAAAGGAGCGGTCGGGCGAAGGGCCGCCTCGTGGAGGCGCTCGCTCCGAACGCGGCGCAGGCAAGCCGGGTGGAAAGCACGGCGACAAGCCAGCACGCGGAGACCGGGAGGCCAAGCCGCGTCGCGAGGATCGGCCGTACGGCAAGCCTGAGCGGTCTTTCGACCGAAAGGAACGGTCGGGCGACGGACCGGCGCGTTCTGGCTCTCGGCCAGATCGTGCCAAGGGGAACGAGGGCCGCGACCGCCCGGGTGCTGACGGCGGCGCCCGTTCCGGCCCACGCAAGAGTGGCGGGTTCGGCGGGAAGGCTCGAAGCGACCGCCCTGGCCACGAGCGTTCATCACCACACGACCGGCCGAAAGGCAAAAGCGGCCCGGGTGGATCCCCCCGCCCGAACAAAGGAGACCGGCCGCGTGGCAGCGGGCCTCGCAAAGGCGGGCCGACCCGCAAGGATTAAAGCCGCAACCGTTACCTGACGTAACATGCGGTTTCCCGCCTGCTACGCAATATTTCGGAGACCTTTGCACTTGGACCACTCGGCCCGACATGGCACTGTGGCACGGGACTATCGAGGGAACGGATGACTGAGCCCGGCATCAGGCGCATCGCTTTTAATCTGCTTCTGGCCCTGACCGTCTATGTCGCCCTGACGGGAGGCGGATGATGGCCGAACGTTTTGGCGGCAAGTTCAGCCCTTCGCCGGATTCGGGGGGCGGTTCTCCTCGACCTGTCGGGCCGAGCCTCGAAGAACGCCGCACCCGGCTTCTGTTTCTCGTCGCCCTGCCCTTTGCGTTCAAGGCGTTCTGGCAAGACCCTCAGGGCCTCGCGCTTAATCTCGGCGCATTCGCAACCCTCGTTCTCGCCGCCTGGCTGACGCGGGAGGGTGCGCGCGCAGCTGCGGCCTACAAGGCCCGGCGCAGCGCCCGCCGCCCGGCCCTTCCTCGCAAGGCACTTGGCGCGGCGCTGACTGCGCTCGGACTTGGTCTGGGCGCTTGGGGCGGCGGTCCGATCGCCGCGATCATTCTCGGCGGGCTCGGCGCGGCGCTCCATATCGCCGCCTTCGGGCTCGACCCAATGCGCGATAAGGGCATGGAGCATGTCGACACGTTCCAGCAAGATCGCGTCGCGCGCTTCATCGCCGAGGGTGAGGCACATCTGCGCACGATAAGCGAGGCTGCTGCCCGGACAGGCGATCGCAGCATCGTCGCTCGGGTGGAGCGTTTCGCGATCACTGCGCGTGACCTCTTCCGTACGGTCGAGGAGGATCCCCGCGACCTCGCCGCCGCGCGCCGCTATCTCGGCGTCTACCTGATGGGCGCGCGCGATGCGACGATCAAGTTTTCCGATCTCTGGACGAAGACGCGTGACCCGGATGCGCGCGCCGATTTCGAGGCGCTTCTGGACGATCTTGAGACCAATTTCGCCGGCCGCACCCGCGCGCTTCTCGAAGACAACCGCAGCGACCTCGATATCGAGATTGGGGTGCTGCGCGACAGGCTGAAGCGCGAAGGCGTTCGCCTCGGCCCCCAATCGCAGTAAACGTGGAGAGTGAAGATGTCCGCAACCATCCGTGAAGAAGCGACCAAGGCGCTCGCCGCCGTCGAAGAGGTGACCGCCGTCGTGCTGGCCGAACCGGCCGGCGAAGTCGTGCCGCTTACCCAAGCCCCCGCGCCGCTTGCGGACGAAATCAGACGGCGGATATCCGAACTCGACATGACCGACACCGGGTCGATCGTGAATTTCGGTTCCGCCGCCCAATCTGAGCTTCAGCAAATCAGCCAGGCGATGCTTTCGGACGTGCGCAACAAGGACGTCGGGCCGGCAGGAGACTCGCTCAGGGACATTGTCACGACGATCCGGGGCTTCTCCGTCTCGGAACTGGACGTTCGGCGCAAGCGGTCTTGGTGGGAGCGGCTTCTGGGCCGTGCGGCACCGTTCGCGAACTTCCTCGCGCGGTTCGAAAAGGTTCAGGGACAGATCGACAACATCACCGGCAACCTCCTGAATCACGAACACAAATTGCTGAAGGATATCAAGTCTCTGGACGTCCTTTATGAGAAAACTCTGAACTTCTACGACGAGCTTGCGCTATACATTGCGGCAGGCGAGGCAAAGCTGGCCGAGATCGACAGCAAGGACATTCCTGCCAAGGAGGCCGATGTCGAAAAGGCGGCCGAGGATCGCAAGGTCATGGTCGCGCAAGAATTGCGCGACATGCGCGCGGCGCGGGACGATCTGGAACGTCGTGTCCATGATCTGAAGCTGACCCGGCAAGTAACGATGCAGTCGTTGCCATCGATCCGGCTTGTGCAGGAGAACGACAAGAGCCTCGTGACCAAGATCAACTCGACGCTCGTCAACACCATCCCACTTTGGGAAACGCAGTTGGCGCAGGCGGTCACGATCCAGCGATCGGCCGAAGCCGCGAAAGCTGTGCGCGAGGCAAGCGACCTGACGAACGAACTCCTCACCGCGAACGCGAAGAACCTGCGCCAAGCCAATGAAGTCGTTCGCACCGAGATGGAGCGCGGTGTCTTTGACATCGAGGCGGTCAAGACCGCCAATGCCGAACTGATCGCGACGATCGAGGATTCCCTTCGGATCGCCGACGATGGAAAGCGCAAGCGCGCTGCTGCGGAGGTTGACCTCAAGAAGATGGAAGCGGAGTTGCGCGACACGCTTGCCGCCGCAAGGTCTCGTGCCACCGGAACTGGCGACAACGTCGCGACGAGCGTCTGACGCAATGGGCGCGGCCCGCAAGACGCAGCTGCTGTTGCTGGCCTTGGCTTGTGTCGGGCTTGCTGGCTGCGAACCTGCGGGCCTTTCGTCGCCGCCTACGGCCGCATCGCCGCCAGATGTCGCGCCCACCGAACCAGTTGCCGCGACAGCGAGTGACGAGACGATTGCCGCGCGCGCCTACTATGCCCGGGTGGAAGCGAACTACCTATCACAGGGGCTCTTGAGAACCGATGATGGCTCGGAGGACGCTCCCTACACTGCACGCGACCTGACCGAGAACTTCCTGCGCATCGCCTTCTTCGAAGAACTGTCCGAGCGTGACGGAGAACTGGTCTCCGGCGGCGCGGAAAGTCGGCTTCACCGTTGGCAGCAGCCCGTCAGGATAGAGGTTACCTTTGGGGCATCGGTCCCGCTTGAACAGCGCAACTACGACCGAACGGAGGTCGCGCGCTTTTCACGACGACTGTCGCGCGTGACTGGGCTGCCTATCCGCTACACCGAGCGGCGCGCCAATCACACCGTGCTGGTGCTCAATGCCGACGAACGGAAGGCTGCGGGCCCAACTCTCAGATCACTCGTCCCCGGCATTTCGAACGCCGCCGTTCGATCGGTGACCGAGATGCGCCCCGACATATATTGCACCGTCTTCGGCTTCACGCCGGGAAAGAGCGCAGCCTATACCCGCGCGATCACGATCATTCGTGGCGAACTGCCTGATCGGCTGCGCCAGCTCTGCATTCACGAAGAGCTTGCCCAGAGCCTCGGCCTCGTCGCCGACTATCATCGGGCCCGGCCCTCGATCTTCAACGACAACGAGGAGTTCGCCTTGCTCACGCAGCAAGACGAGATGCTGCTGAAAATGCTCTATGACCCGCGCCTGCAACCGGGCATGTCATGGCAAGAGGCGCAGCCGATCGTCGAAACGATAGCAGCCGAACTGCTGGGCGGCGAAAGCTGATGTTCCATAGGAGGTAACAATGGGTATTCTCGATTTTCTGACAGGCGAGTTCATCGACGTCATTCACTGGGTCGATGACACGCGCGATACGATGGTCTGGCGGTTCGAACGCGAAGGCCATGCGATCAAGTACGGCGCGAAGCTGACCGTGCGCGAAGGCCAGGCCGCGGTCTTCGTCCATGAAGGGCAGCTGGCGGATGTCTTTTCGCCCGGTCTCTACCTCCTCGAGACCAACAACATGCCGATTCTGACGACGTTGCAGCACTGGGATCACGGCTTCGACTCGCCGTTCAAATCCGAAATCTACTTCGTCAACACCACGCGCTTCACCGACCAGAAGTGGGGCACGAAGAACCCAATCATCTGCCGTGATCCGGAATTCGGCCCGGTCCGTATCCGCGCCTATGGCACCTACGTGATGCGCGTCTCTGACCCCGCCCGCTTCCTGTCGGAGATCGTCGGCACGGACGGTGAATTCACCGCCGATGAGATCAGCTTCCAGATCCGCAACATCATCGTGCAGGAGTTTTCCCGCGTGATTGCCTCGTCGGGAATTCCCGTGCTCGACATGGCGGCGAACACCGCGGACCTCGGACGCATCGTTGCGCAGGCGATATCGCTAACGGTCGCGAAATACGGCCTCGAAATACCAGAATTCTACATCGAAAACATATCGTTGCCAGAGGCTGTTGAGGCGATGCTTGATAAGCGAACCTCAATGGGAATTGTGGGCGATCTGGATCGCTACATGCAGTACGCGACCGCCGAGGCGATGGCGCACGGAGACTCGACCGCAGCGTCCGCGATGGGCGCTGGCGTCGGCGCGGGGATCGGTATGGCGATGGGCACGCAGATGTCCCGGCAGGCTGGGCCTTGGGGTGCCGCGCCGCAGCCGCAGATCGCGGTGCCTGCCCCGCCCCCTCCGCCGCCGGTGGAGAAGGTTTGGCACCTTGCGGACTCCGGCAACGTCTCGGGCCCGTTCGGGCGTGGCCATCTGGGCCGGTTCGTCACCGAAGGCCGACTGACACGCGAAACGCTCGTGTGGGCGCCTGGGCAGGACGGCTGGAAACCTGCAGGCGACATCCCGGAACTGGCGCAGCTCTTCACCGTGATGCCACCTCCGCCTCCGGGGGCCTGACCCAGGGATGCAGTCCCCGGCCGAGGAACACCGCTTTCCCTGCCGTCAGTGCGGCGCGGACCTGCGCTTCGCGCCGGGCGAAGGAAAGCTGATCTGCGACCATTGCGGGCATGAAGAGCCTGTGGCGGTCGCAGGTCGGGGACACATGCCAATCCCTGAGATTGACTTCCGGCAGGGTCTTGCAAAGGCACTGCCGGAGACGGAGATCGAGGTCGCGCGCCATTCGAAATGCCCCAACTGCGGGGCCGAGGTGCAGTTCGATCCTGCCGTTCACGCATCCGAATGTCCGTTCTGCGCAACGCCCGTCGTAGCGGATACGGGTGAAAGCCGGCACATAAAGCCGAAGGGTGTCGCACCTTTCATGGTGACCGAAGCCGAGGCGCGGTCAGCCATGTCGGACTGGCTCGGCTCGCTCTGGTTCGCGCCGTCCGGGCTTGTCGACTACGCAAGAAAGGGGCGCACGCTGACCGGCATCTACGTTCCCTACTGGACCTTCGACGCCGATACGGTTTCGACCTATTCGGGGCGGCGCGGAACGATTTACTACGAGACACAACGCGTCCATGTAAGGGACGCCCAAGGCCGTCGCAGGAGCGAGAACCGCCGGGTTGCAAAGGTCCGATGGACGCCCGCCTCTGGCCGTGTCGCACGCTTCTTCGACGATATTCTCGTCCTCGCCTCGCGCTCACTTCCGAAGCGCTACACCGACGCGCTTCAACCATGGGATCTGACGCGGCTCGCACCCTACAATCCAGAGTTTCTCGCGGGCTTCCGGGCAGAGGGCTACACCGTGGAACTCGAAGACGGGATGGCCGAGGCGCGCGCGCACATGGACCGTATGATCGAACGCGACGTGCGGTTCGACATCGGCGGTGATCGCCAAGAGATTCATTCAATCAGAACAAGCGTTTCCGATGTGACCTTCAAGCATATCCTGTTGCCAGTCTGGACCGCTGCCTATCGCTATCGGGGCCGCAGTTTTCGCTTCGTCGTGAATGGGCAAACCGGGCGCGTCAGCGGCGAACGCCCGTGGTCCGCGATCAAGATCGCCATCGCGGTGATCCTCGGTGCGATTCTCGCCGGGATCGCGATCTATGTGGCTCAGGTCTACAACCAGCAAGGATACTGAGCCGGGCGCAATTGCCCGGCCCGGCTTACTTCTAATCGGTCACTTGCGCCCGATCGGAATCTTGCGCGTCTTCGCCACCTCCGGCGCCGCACGGGCCACGGTCAGCGTTAGCACCCCATCCTTCAGATCGGCGTCGATGCTGTCGGGATCGGAGTCGGCGGGCAGGCGGAACGACCGGCTGAAGCTGCCATATTGGCGTTCGCTGAAATACCAAGTCTCGCCCTTCTCTTCGCGGCTCTCCCTTTTTTCGCCCTTCACCGTGACCACACCGTCATCGACGCTGACCTCGATGTCTTTTTCTTCGACGCCGGGAAGTTCCACCGCGATGCGGTAGGCCTTGTCGTTCGACGACGCCTCCGAGGCCGGCGCAAGCCATTCGGATAACCGCGTGCCGAGGTGGCGGAAGGGTTCATAGAATGAAGGCCAGAACGCACTGTGTTGAGTCTTTTCAACCATGATTAATCTCCTGCTCCTAGGAAACGGCCAGAAGATCGCGCGAGTCGCGGCGAACTGCTTTGATGTGCGTCAAAACCCGCCGCCCTTCCCTTCGCTTTCACCCCGCGTTATCCCCGCCCTCACGCGCGCCGACCGGCGCCTGCGATTGGAGGACACGAACCATGCGCGCACTCGTTCAAAGGGTCACCGAAGCCAGCGTCACGGTAGCAGATCGCGTGACCGGCGAAATCGGTGAGGGCCTGATGATCCTTGTTTGCGCGATGCAGGGCGATTCAGAGACCGAGGCCGATCAACTCGCCGCAAAAGTGGCGAAACTCCGCATCTTCAAGGACGATGAAGGCAAGATGAACCGGTCGCTTCTAGATACTGGCGGCGAGGCGCTCGTCGTCAGCCAGTTCACGCTCGCCGGAGACACTTCGCGTGGCAATCGGCCGGGGTTTTCGACCGCCGCGCCCCCGGCCGAGGGCGAGCGGCTTTACCTGCACTTCGCACAGCGATTGCGCGATCAGGGTATCCAGGTCGAAACCGGAGAGTTTGGGGCCGATATGGATGTGCGGCTTCTGAACCAGGGACCTGTGACCATCTGGCTCGAGGTCTGAGGGCCGCGCCCCGTCAGCCCTGAGGCGTCATGGCCCTACGCGGTCGCTCGCGCCGCAAACCAAGTCTGCCTTCACGCCAGATGATGAGAATTCCCGCAAACACAACAAGCGTTGCGCCACCGATGACGCCAAGCGTTGGGACTTCGTCGAATACGACGTAGCCGATCGCTATGGCCAGAAGCATCGAGGCGTAGTCGAATGGCGCGATGACCGAGGCGTCGGCGTGCCGGTAGGATGAGGTCAAGAGCACCTGGCCAAGACCACCCAGAAGCCCGGCCGCCACAAGCATTGCGAACCCGGCAGCATCCGGCATGGTCCATCCGAATGGCAGTGAGACCAGCGACAACAACGCCGAGTTCACAGAGAAGTAGAAGACGATTGCGCTGACCCGTTCGTCGTGCACGAGCTTTCGCACGAAGACCTGTGCGAGCGCCGCAAAGACCGCCCCCACCAGAACGACCACGGCGCCCAGCGCTTGGGTGTCATCGATCTCACCCCCCGAGACCGCCGTGAGCCGGGGCGACAGAATGATCAGGACCCCCGCGAAACCCAAGGCAACCGAGAAGATACGAAACGCCCGCACGCGTTCACCAAGAAACATCGCGGCGAAGACGACGACCAGCAGCGGCGCGGCGTAACCGATCGCCGTGACTTCAGGCAGCGGCAAGAGGCCAAGCCCAGCGAAGCCGAAGCCCATCGCGGCCGTGCCCATCAGGCCACGCCAGAAATGACCAAGGAAATTACCCGTGGCGAGACCGGTTTTCAGAGACCGCGTGGCCACCAGCCAGACAAGGATCACCGGAATCGCGAAGGCAGAGCGGAAGAAAACCGCCTCACCCGGCGGCACCTGATCCGCAGTCGCCTTGATCAGGCTCGCCATGGTCACGAACACCGCGACCGAGCCGATCTTCAGGATGATGCCACGCAAGGGGTTCATTCAGGGCTCATGCCGCACACGGAGCGCTGGCTGGGCGATGCCCTACGGTCATTCCGGGCGGACCCGAGCGGCGGTCTTGTCGGCGAAGGCGCGAAGCCGGTCGCGCGCGGCTGGCTGCGTATTCACGACGCCGGCCACCACCGCCTCGGCATAAGCGGCATCGAGAGCGGACATGTTTTGCATATGGCTGATTGCAGAACAGATCGCGAAGTTGGAAAGCGGCGGGTTTTGTGCTGCGGCCTTTGCAAGATCGAAAGCCTTTGTCTCGCTGTCTTCGACAAGGTACTGGCACAGCCCCACCGAGACCGCCTCGTCGCCCTTGTAGATCCGGCCTGTCAGCATCATGTCGATCATCCGGGCCTTGCCGACCAGGTCGGCTACGCGGATCGTCGCGCCGCCCCCGGTGAACAGACCGCGCTGACCTTCGGGCAGCGCGAAGTAAGTCGAGGCGTCGGCAACCCGGATATGAGCCGCAGAGGCAAGTTCCAGCCCGCCGCCCACGACGGCGCCCTTCAAAGCGGCGATGATCGGAACGCCGGAATACTCCATCTTGTTGAACGCTTCGTGCCAGCGCATGCAAACATGCATGAAATCGGCGGCCGTCCGGTCCTCATCATAGTGCTCGACCAGATCCAGACCTGCGCAGAAATGATCGCCCTTTGCATTCAGCACGACGGCCCGGACGCCCGAGCGCGGCAGCGCCGAGAAAAGGGACACAAGCTCTTCAATTGTCCCGGCATCAAGCGCGTTGCGTTTGGCGGGCCGGTTGAGCGTGACGGTTGCGATGCCGTCAGCGTCCACTGAAAGGGCGAGGTTGGAAAGGGTCAGACTGTCGAGAGAGGCCATTGTCATCTTCCGCTGCGGATCGCCGCGACCCTGCCAGAGGTGGCGTGCAATGACCAGCCGTCAGGCGTCGGAAAACAAAGGGGCCGCACAAGGCGACCCCGTCGACGGCAAAGGCATGGCGGCGACTTACAACCCCTTGGAGCGGTAGCTTTTGGCCACCCGGTCGATGGCCACGATGTATGCGGCCATCCGCATGTCGGTCACGTCGTTCCGACTGTTCCAAAGTTCGCTGATCGACTGGTAAGCGGCGCGCATCGTGTCGTCGAGGCCGGACCGCACGAGTTCGAGTTCACCCGCACCGCGCAGATACTGTTCCTTGAAGCCCGGCGAAAGAGACCAGCCAAGGCCCTTATCAGCCGACAGTCGCTCCAGTTCGTCGATCAGGATCTGGTGGCGCGCTTCTTCCTGGCGGCGCTGCATCCTCCCGAACCGTATGTGGCTGAGGTTCTTGACCCATTCGAAATAACTGACCGTCACACCGCCAGCATTCGCATAGAGGTCGGGGATGATCACTTTGCCTCGGGCGCGCAGCATTTCGTCTGCGCCGGCCGTGATCGGACCGTTCGCGGCTTCGATGATCAGCGGGGCCTTGATGCTGCCGGCGTTCGTACGGTTGATTACTCCTTCGAGAGCGGCGGGGACGAGGATGTCGCACTCTTCTTCCAACACCTTCGCGCCATCTGCGACGTAAGTACCTTCGGGGCACCCTTCCACACCGCCGTTTTCAATCAGCCAGTCGCGCACACCCTGCACGCTCATCCCCTCGGGATTCACCAGAGCGCCATCACGCTCAATGATCCCTGTGATCAAGGCGCCATCTTCGGTCGAAAGGAAAAGAGCGGCGTGGTAACCCACGTTGCCAAGTCCCTGGACCACGACCTTCTTTCCATCGAGTTTACCTTTAAGTCCGGCGGCTTCCATGTCTTTCGGGTGGCGGAAGAATTCACGCAGTGCGTACTGCACGCCGCGCCCGGTCGCTTCGACGCGGCCCGCGATGCCGCCGGCGTTCAATGGTTTGCCCGTCACGCAGGCCGAGCCGTTTATGTCCGTCGTGTTCATGCGCTTGTACTGATCGACGATCCAGGCCATCTCCCGCTCGCCCGTCCCCATGTCCGGAGCGGGAACGTTTTGAGCAGGGTTGATCAGGTCACGCTTGATGAGCTCGTAGGCAAAGCGACGGGTAATCAGCTCCATCTCGTGTTCGTCGTAGTCGCGCGGATCGATGCAAAGCCCCCCCTTCGAGCCACCGAACGGCGTTTCGACCAGCGCGCATTTATAGGTCATGAGCGCGGCGAGCGCCTCGACCTCGTCCTGGTTCACGCTTGTCGCGAAGCGGATACCGCCCTTCACAGGCTCCATATGCTCGGAGTGTACGGACCGGTAACCGGTGAAGGTCTGGATCGCGCCCCTCAGGCGGACGCCGAAGCGCACGGTATAGGTGGAATTGCAGACCCGGATCTTTTCTTCCAGCCCCGGGGACAGGTCCATCGCCGCGACAGCGCGGTTGAACATGAGATCGACTGACTGACGGAAACTTGGTTCACCATCAAAGGCCATTCCACACCTCCCTGAAGGACTACGAGCCCCGGTGCAATCCGTGCGGGGCATCGTTTTGTCGACGCCGCATTCTAGGACCGCAACTAAAGCTACAGCAGATTCGTAACAGAGCGCTTATGAAACACAAGGCGCCAAGTTTCTGCTTGCAATGCACTCATTACGCGCCGATGCATGCCGTATTCGACTCATGCGTGTACGCACAATTGTTTTGCAACCGGCAACGATCCGCCCAATGAACGCAAATAACGCGCAGAGAGGCATCATATTAGGGGCTTTTTGGCCGTTTGCCCCATTTTTGCCTCACCATAGGCCTCAGTTTCGCCTTATGTAATACCGATACAGAGTGCGAGTCCGGCTTGCGCCACACGGATTCGTGGTGGGGCCGACCTGGGGAAAGGACGAGTGATGAAGAATGTTGCTCCTAAGGCCATTGATGCTGCTGCCACGCAGATCAAAGAGCGGAGCCTAATGAAGGCGATCAGCCGCTTCCGCAAGGAAGAGGACGGCTCTTTGCTGATCTTCGGCCTTTTTGCTTTTATCATGATGCTCATGCTGGCGGGTGTTTCACTCGACCTCATGCGCTTCGAGGAACGCCGCACAACGCTGCAGAACACGATTGACCGTGCTGCTCTGGCCGCTGCCGACCGGCAGCAAACGCTGGCTCCGAAAGAAGTGGTCAAAGACTACTTCCGCAAAGCCGGCCTCACGCCGCCCAAGGACGAGGACATCATCGTCACCGAAGGCGCGTTCGGCAGCTCGCGCAAGGTTGAGATCAAGATGTCCGAATCCATGAACACTTGGTTCATGAAGATGGTGGGCATCGACGAACTTGAAACTCCGGCCGCCTCCACGGCGCAGGAAAGCGTCGATCAGATTGAGATTTCGCTTGTTCTGGACGTTTCGGGTTCGATGAACTCGAACAACCGCCTGAAGAACCTCAAGCCAGCCGCGAAGAACTTCGTCGATCAGATGTTCGACACTTCCGAACCCGGCAAGATCTCGATCTCGATCGTTCCCTACGCGACCCAGGTCTCGATGAGCGACGACCTCGCGAGCTACTTCGATCTCACGAGCGAGCACACGTTCTCCAACTGTATCGAATTCCGCGACGACGAGGGCGACTTCGACACGACCGCTGTCACGCTCAAGGGCGCGATCCCGGGGCGTACATATCAGCAGAACGCGCATTTCGACCCCTTCTATCGGGCGAGCCCGCCTGTTCTGATGAACTGCCCGGACAACGCGACACTGTCCAATCGTCAAATCCTGCCCTTCTCGGGCGACAGGACTCAGCTGAAGAATTACATCGAAGCGCTTACGGCTGACGGAAACACGTCGATTGACGTCGGCATGAAGTGGGGCGCAGCGTTGCTCGACCCGTCGATGCAGCCCGTCGTTAGCGGCATGATCGGGGACGGCGTTCGCCCGGCTGCTTTCGGTGATCGTCCGTATGCCTACGATGACCCCGACAACAAGTTCGGACTGAAAATCATCGTGCTCATGACTGATGGCGCGAACACCACCGAATACCGGATCCGCAACAGCACCGATCAATCGCCTTCGTATGAAGAAGGTCCGAGCCTGCTTCACCGGAACCTCTACTACACCGAGAACTCCAGTTCGTCGGATGACTTCTCGATCAACCAGTACTCGCTCTGGGACGAGTCGCGCGGAAAATACTACCTCTTCCGCTATGACAGCTGGCGCGATGAGCCCTATGGGGCGAAGTCGGGCGACTATGGCTACAACGTCCCTGCGGGTTCCGGCGCCAAGGACTATCACATGACCTGGCAGGAAGTCTGGGCGAGAATGTCGGTCTATTACTTCGCCGACTACATCGTCAAAGACGCCTGGGGTAGCTGGCAACGCAACAAGTGGCGCCCGGCTTCGGTCTCCGAACCGATCGCGACGACCTATATCAATAACGAAAAGGACTCGCGTACCAAGGATATCTGTGACGCAGCCAAAGACCCGAGCCGCGGCGTGATCATCTACTCGATCGCCTTCGAAGCGCCGATGGATGGCCAGACGCTGCTCAAGGACTGTGCCAGCGCAAGCAGGGATGGCCATGGCAATAACTACTTCCAGGTTGATGGCCAGACGGGTATCGAGAACGCCTTCGCGGGTATCGCGAACGCCATCAACAAGCTGAGGCTGACACACTGATGGCTGGCTTCATGCAAAACATGCGGGCTTGGCTTCTTGCGAAGGCGCGGGAAGAGGACGGAACGGCGACGATCCCGTTCGTAATCTTCCTGCCCTTCTTCATGACCCTCATCGTGTCATCGCTCGAGATGGGCATGCTGACGATGCGGCATGTGATGCTCGAGCGCGCGGTTGACATGTCGGTACGCGACCTTCGTCTTGGTACTTGGAAGGATCCCAAGCACGAAGACTTCAAGAAAATCGTTTGCAACCGCGCGGGCATCATCCCTGACTGCCTGAACACTGTGGTGGTCGAGTTGCGCCCGGTAAGCACGATCACATGGGAGCCTCTCGCGGCCGGCCCGGTCTGCGTTGACCGCGCCAATCCGATGCAGCCTGAGGACTTCCCAGAATTCGACGCTGGTGAAGGTGACGAGATCATGCTGATCCGCGCTTGCGCCAAATTCGATCCGATCTTTCCTACGACGGGATTGGGCATGCACTTGCCGAGGGACAACACAGGCGCTTACGCGCTCGTCGCGGCGACGGCCTTCGTGAACGAACCGGATGTTGGGAGTTAATGATATGTCTTTGCTTAAGAGTATGAAACTCCGCCCGTTCCGGTTCGCCAGGGACGAAGCTGGCAGCATGCCGACCGAAGGTGTGATTGCCTCGGTATTTCTCGTCTGGTGGTATGTGGCGTCGTTCCAGTTCTTCGACGCCTACCGGCAGAAGAACATCAACCTCAAAGCCGCCTACACCGTCGCCGACCTTATTTCGCGTCAGACGAACGAGATCAACGACGACTTCATTGAAGGTCTCAACACCCTCTTCGACTACCTCACCAACTCTCGGGTGCCGACGTGGATCCGCGTGTCGAGCGTCGTTTGGGATGAAACCGATAACCGGTTCGAAATCGCATGGTCCTACGCGACCGGTGTAACGGCCGGCCATACCACGGCAACGATCCAGGCAAAGGCCAATCAGATCCCGGTAATGCCTTCCGGCGACTCCGTTATCATTGTGGAATCCAATATGGCCTACGAACCGATCTTCAACGTCGGCCTGAAGGCGCAGTGGTTCACGACGTTCATCGCCACGCGGCCCCGCTTCAATCCGTGCATCGCCTTCGATCGTGAGGATGGCTCGCAAGCCGCTTGCATCTTTGACGCCGATATCGATCCGGACGGCACTCCGCACGACGACGGCAATCCTACCGTGCCTGACGAAACCACCTAATCAGCGCGCCGGGCGAGAAGCACGCTAATCGCATCCGCCATCGCCCGGCCCTCTGCGCCAGAGATGACGCCGCCCACACCGATGGTGCGGCCTGACCGCCACCACAGCCCCGGTTCCCAAGCCCGGGGCTGCTTCTTTTTCAAGCGCAGGACAAAGCCGTTCGACGGTTTGAAGGCAAACATCCCCCTCTCGACCTTCCGGATCTCATCCACCGGCGCCACGAGCCGCCCCGCCGTGTCATGAAGTTCCGTTTCAGTCAGGATGAGCCCCTGCCCGGTCGATCGGTAAAGCCGCGCCGTCAGGGCGAGCGCCGCTATACCGAGAAGAATCAGAAATAGCTGAAGGTGAAACGCTTGGGGCGGCCTGAGGAACGCCAGAAGTTCAAGCAGAACGCCCAGGAAGCCAAGCACCATCAGCGCGAAACCACGACGGATTGGCGAGGGCATGATCCTGGCTACAACGGCTTCAGCCCCGTCTTCACTTTCCATTCCCTCTCCCCTTCTGTGCGCCTGAGCACAAATCCTGTGGCTCACCGAGCCCTATCCCAGACTATGCGACAGCCATGCACGTCCTATATTAGTGCTGGACAGCAGGAGGAAGCCCCATGTCGATCCGTCCCGTAATCGAAACAAGATCCGCCCGTCCGACGCTTGAAGGCGCCGGCGTAAAGCTTCACCGTGCCTTCGGGTTTCAGGATCCGACAGAGCTTGACCCGTTCCTTCTCTTCGACGACTTCCGCAACGAACGGCCCGAGGATTATCTGCGCGGCTTTCCCTGGCATCCCCATCGTGGGATCGAAACAATCACCTACGTGCTCGCCGGAACCGTGGAACATGGCGACTCGCTCGGAAATACCGGACGCCTCGGTGCAGGCGATGTGCAATGGATGACCGCTGGGTCGGGCATCATGCACCAGGAAATGCCGCAGGGGAACGCCAAGGGGCAAATGCACGGCTTCCAGCTTTGGGGCAACCTGCCTTCAAATCTGAAGATGACCGCGCCGCGCTATCAGGACGTGACGGGGGCCGACATCCCAGAAATCATCGACGACGACGGCACTCATGTGCGCGTTGTAGTCGGTGAGTTCTGGGGCAAGAAGGGCCCCGTAGATGGCATCGCGGCCGAACCACAATACCTCGACGTGTTCGTGCCTGCAGGCGTGAAAAAGACATTCAAGATAGATACTTACCGCCGCGCCTTCGCGTATGTCTTCGAAGGTTCCGGTCGCTTCTCCGACGCGAGTCAGCCGACTGGTGTTCTGCTGGAAAAAGAGGTGATGGGACAAGAGGTCCATATGCGCGACCTTTCGGGCGACCGCACTCTCATCCGCTTTGGCACGGGCGACGAAGTGACGGTGCAGGCGGGTGACGAAGGCATCCGCTTCCTCCTGATCTCGGGGGCGCCGATCGAAGAACCCGTGGCCTGGCATGGGCCCATCGTGATGAACACGAAGGCCGAATTGATGCAGGCGATGGCCGATCTCAGGAACGGGACCTTTATCAAGCCTGCCATTTGATGCGTTGAAGGGGGCTGTTCGCTCCCTTACTCTGCCAAAGTGTTTCCAGTCAGGGAGTTTCGGGGCACGTCAAGCCGCGACGGCCTTTCGGACCATGTCCCAATAGATGTCGCCGACCCGATCCCGGCTGAGCCGCCCGCCCTCGCGGTACCAGGTGTTCACGCCGGTCAGCATCGCAATAATGGCGAGCGTGGCCAGCTTCGTGTCAGGTGCTGCGAACACACCCGCCGCCTGACCTTCGCTCAGAATCGTCTCTAGCTGGTTTTCGTAGTCGCGCCTCAGCGCTTCGATCTCGGCAAAGTTTTCGGGGCTGAGGTTGCGCAGCTCCATGTAAGACAGGAAAACGGCGTCCGGGCGATCAAGGTTAAAGCGGATATGGAAACGCACGAAGGTTTCGAGCCGGGCCGTGGGTGTTACCGGGGCTGGCTCAGCCTTCCAGGCGGCAATGAGTTCGTCCATATGCGCCTTCAGCAGGTCGAACAGAAGCGTCTGCTTGTCCGGCGTATAGAGATAGAGCGCGCCGGCCTGAACGCCGACCTCCGCCGCGATCTGGCGCATGGAAACCGCGGCGAACCCGTCGCGCGCGAACAAACGCAGCGCCGCGCTTCGGATGCGGGGACCTGTGATTTCTGAATGCGAACCCGTCTTTCGTGCCATGAAGTCACGCTATCTGAACGCCCGTTCAATACAAGGCCCGAACGCTGATGCGACAGCGGCTTGCGCCCCGCATCCCCGCCGGACTAGTGTCGCTCCGTTGCCGCCAGAGGATCGCCCCATGCGCGCCCTGAACACTCTGATGATAATTCTGCTCGCCCCTGCATTCGCGGGTTGCGCGCGCTTTCCAGAGGTCGAAGCTGCGGAATCCTCGACGGTCGCGGATGCGCCCTACCCTGACTTGTACTCTATTCACGCCCTTCTGGCTGATACCCAGCCGTTGCCGGAAACCGACCCGGCGGCAGAGGTGAACGCCCGTGCCGCGGCGCTGAAAGCACGTGCCGCGCGGCTTCGCGCGGCAGAGTTCTAAGGGGCCGCGCGCGGCCCTGCGTTGCAAGCCGCCGCGTGACAGGCTAACACGCCGCGGGACGGGTGTTCCGTAACAGGCGCCCGGCTGATTTTAGATCACGGAGTACCACATGCCCGAACCTTTGCGTCTTGGCATCGCCGGCCTTGGCACGGTGGGTATCGGAACCGTCAAGATCTTGCAGCGCCACGCCGAGCTTCTCGCCCGACGCTCAGGTCGGCCCCTCTCCGTCACCGCCGTTTCCGCGCGCGACCGGACGAAGAACCGCGATGCCGACATTTCCTGCTACGCATGGGAAGACGACCCCGTCGCACTTGCACACCGTGATGACATAGACGTCTACGTTGAGCTTATGGGCGGAGCGGACGGCCCCGCACTCGCTGCGATCCGGGCCGCCATCGAGACAGGCAAGGACGTCGTCACTGCGAACAAGGCACTGCTTGCCCATCATGGCCAGGAAGTTGCCGAGGCCGCAGAGACAAAGGGACAGGTAATTCGCTTCGAGGCGGCGGTCGCGGGCGGCATTCCCGTCGTGAAGGCTCTGACCGAGGGCCTCGCGGGGAACGAGATCCGCCGCGTGATGGGCGTGATGAACGGGACCTGCAACTATATCCTGACACGCATGGAAGAATCCGGCCTGCCATATGCCGACGTCTTCGAAGAGGCCCGGCAACTGGGCTATCTGGAAGCCGACCCGGAGCTTGACGTCGGCGGGATCGACGCGGGCCACAAGCTGAGCCTTCTCGCTTCCATCTCATTCGGAACCAGAGTGTCGTTCGATGCGGTGGAACTTGAAGGCATCGGCCGGGTGTCGATCGACGATATTCGCCGCGCGGGCGACATGGGATACCGGATCAAGCTTCTCGGCGTGGCGCAGATGACGGGCCGTGGCCTCGAACAGCGCATGTCCCCCTGTCTCGTCCCCGCGGACAGCCCGCTCGGCCAGCTTCAGGGCGGCACCAACATGGTCGTGCTGGAAGGCGACAGCGTGGGCCAGATCGTACTGCGCGGCGCCGGCGCGGGAGAGGGGCCGACCGCCTCCGCGGTGATGGCCGATCTGATCGAGATCGCGCGAGGAAGCAGGCTTTCGACCTTCGGCCAGCCCGCCTCAACGCTGATCGAGCCGACACCGGCGCGCACCTCCGCGCCGGCACCTTACTATTTGCGCATGGGGCTGACCGACAAGCCCGGCGCTCTGGCGAAGGTGGCGACTGTTCTGGGAGACGAAGGCATCTCCATCGACCGGATGCGCCAATACGGTCATGCCGACACCAACGCGCCGGTCCTGATCGTTACGCACCGCACAACGCGCGACGCGATAGATCATGCGATGAAACGCCTTCCTGCAACAGGCGTTGTCATGGGAGAGCCTGTGGCGATCCGCATCGAAACCGTCTGACCTGTGCTCGGGGCCTTGCTCCGGCGGTGCGCGACCGGCTAGATGCGTGTAACGGATATCGACAGGGAAAAATCATGGCCGACGCCAAGCAATTTCACGACCGCATGCTCTCGCTGGGTCTCGCCCGCGTTTCCGAAGCCGCAGCGCATGCGTCCGCGCGTCTCATCGGCCGCGGTGACGAAAAGGCTGCCGATCAGGCCGCCGTCAACGCGATGCGTGACCAGCTTAACCTGCTCGATATCAAGGGCACCGTCGTCATCGGCGAAGGCGAGCGCGACGAAGCGCCGATGCTATTTATCGGGGAAGAGGTCGGCAGCGGCGAAGGGCCGGAGGTCGACATTGCCCTCGATCCGCTGGAAGGCACGACGCTGACTGCGAAAGACATGCCCAACGCTCTGACCGTCATCGCCATGGCGCCGCGCGGGACGCTGCTTCATGCGCCCGACGTCTACATGGACAAGCTCGCCATTGGCCCGGGCCTGCCAAAGAACGTGGTCAGCCTTGAAATGAGCCCGACCGAACGGATCGTGGAACTCGCCAAGGCCAAGAAATGCAAGCCTACGGACATTACCGTTTGCATCCTCGAACGCCCGCGGCATGAAGATATGGTGGCAGAAGTCCGCGCGACTGGTGCCGCGATCCGGCTGATCACCGACGGCGACGTGGCCGGGGTGATCCACTGCGCGGAATCCGAGCTGACCGGCATCGACATGTATATGGGTTCGGGCGGCGCACCAGAAGGGGTACTCGCTGCCTCTGCTCTCAAGTGCATGGGCGGGCAGATGTGGGGACGGCTGCTCTTCAGAAACGACGACGAGCGCGGTCGCGCGGCCAAGGCAGGGATCACCGATCTCGACGCCATCTATTCGCGCGACGAGATGGTTCGGGCCGATGTGATCTTCGCTGCCACCGGCGTCACCAACGGATCCATCGTGCGCGGAGTGAAGCGCGAGCCGAATTTCATCGAGACCGAAACGATCCTGATGCGTTCGAAGACCGGATCGGTCCGGCGCATGGTTTACCGCAACCCGATGAAGTGAACGCGAAACCCGCATTTCTCGGCGTCGAATCCTCGGCAACAGGCCGTCGCTGGACAGGCCCAACGCACGAAGCCGATAGGCTGGCAGAGGCGATGGTTCAGGAAACGGGGCTGCCGGACGCGCTCGCGCGCATTCTAGTGGCGCGCGGCGTGAGCCCCGCCGACGCCGAGCGCTTTCTTGAACCGCAGATCCGCGACCTTCTGCCGGACCCGCGTTCGCTGAAGGATATGGGCTTGGCGGCGGGGCGCTTCCTCAAAGCCGTGGCGGACCGACAGAAGATCGCCGTCTTCGCGGACTATGATGTGGATGGCGGGGCGTCTGCCGCGCTTTTGCTGACATGGCTTCGGGCGATGGGGCGTCCCGCGACGCTATACATTCCCGACCGGATCGACGAGGGCTACGGGCCAAACGTGCCGGCAATGGAGGCGCTCGCGCGCGACCACGATCTGATCGTTTGCGTCGATTGCGGGACGCTGTCGCACGAACCGGTCGCGGCGGCGAAGGGCGCCGATGTGGTCATCCTTGACCACCACCTGGGTGCCGAAACTTTGCCGCCTGCACTTGCGGTCGTTAACCCAAATCGTCAGGACGAGGATGGCGCACTCGGCCATCTCTGCGCGGCCTCGGTGGTTTTCCTTCTTCTCGTCGAAACGAACCGGCTTCTGAGGGAGGACGGCACCAAAGGTCCCGACCTTATGGCGATGCTCGACCTCGTGGCGCTCGCGACAGTGGCCGATGTCGCGCCGCTGAAGGGCGTCAACCGGGCTCTTGTCCGACAAGGCCTCAAAGTCATGGCGCGGCGCGAGCGGATCGGACTGTTGAAGCTTGCCGACGTGGCGCGCATGGATCGCGCTCCCACGCCCTATCATCTGGGATTTCTTCTTGGCCCACGTGTCAATGCCGGCGGCCGCATCGGCGCACCGGATCTTGGCGCGCGTCTTCTGGCAACCGAAGATCCCCACGAGGCACAGGCACTTGCCGAACGGCTCGATGCGCTCAACACCGAACGGCGCGAAATCGAGAACAGGGTTCGCGAAGCCGCGCTCGCCCAGGCCGAGGCCCGGGGCCTCGACTCTCCGCTTGTCTGGGCGGCGGGCGAAGGCTGGCACCCCGGCGTCGTTGGCATCGTCGCGGCCCGTCTGAAGGAAGCGACCAACCGGCCCGCGGTAGTCATCGGCCTCGAAGGCGACGAAGGAAAGGGTTCGGGCCGCTCGGTCGAGGGGATTGACCTTGGCGCCTCGATCCAGCGCCTCGCCGCCGAAGGGCTGCTGATCAAGGGCGGCGGCCACCGCATGGCCGCGGGCCTGACAGTCGCACGCGACCGGCTCGACGATGCCATGACACGGCTTTCGGAGCTTCTGGCGAAGCAGGGGGCCGGGATGATGGGCCCGCGCGACCTGCGCGTCGATGGCCTTCTCATGCCCGGCGCCGTGAGGCCCGACCTCATAGAAGAGATCGAGCGCGCGGGGCCCTTCGGCCAAGGCGCCCCCGCCCCGCGCTTCGCTTTCGCCGATATGGGCGTGACCTTCTGCCGTCGTGTCGGCGAAAGCCACCTGCGGTTCGCGTTCAGCGACGGCCTTTGCCCGCCGGTCGAAGCCATTGCTTTCGGAGCGTTCGACTCCCCACTTGGGCCGCTTATCGAAGGCCACGGCGGCCTGCGCTTGCATCTTGCCGGGCGGCTGGAGATCAACCACTGGCAGGGCCGCGCCAAGCCGCAGCTCAGGCTCGAAGACGCAGCCCGCACCTGATCTGCAGCGCCGCGCAAGAATCTGAAGAAACCCTCTTGCGAGTCATCGATTGCTGGCCTAAGAACCGCCGCACGCCAAGTGTGGCCCGTTCGTCTATCGGTTAGGACGCCAGGTTTTCAACCTGGAAAGAGGGGT
>CBDUOT010000013.1:0-45012 GCA_965368915.1 uncultured Rhodobacterales bacterium
AAGGACAGCACGCCGAGCATCGGTTTGCCCGAAAGGGCGGAAATGTCCGACAGCGGCGCCCCATCCGCGTGCAGCTCCGTCAGGTCCGCCGCGTTCTCCAGACCGGCGAGGGACGCGATCCGCGTGTCCTTTATGTAAAGCGTCTGCAGCTTGGTAGAGGCCGCAAGCGGTTCAAGGCTCGCCACCGGGGCGAAGGAAATGTCCAAGAACTCAAGAGCCTTGTGGTCCTGCAACGGACCAAGGTCAGAGACGGATGTATTGAACAGGAAAAGCCGCTTCAGTTTCGTCAGTTCACGTAGCGAAGCGATGGAGCTTAACGGGGTGTCCGAAAGCTGAAGTGCTTCCAGATTCGTAAGTTTTTCCACAGGTGCTTCGTTCAGCCATTTGTTGCCGCGCAGGGACAGGAAGTTCAGCCCGGTGAGGTCTGCGACCGGGGCGAGGTCGGCCTCGGACACCCTCGAAAGGGTCAGTTCACGCAGGCCGGTCAACGCGCGCAGCGGGCTCAGGTCCGGCACGTTGAGTTCGCTCATGTAAAGACTTTCCAGCCGGGTCAGCCCTGAAAGAGGCGTCAGATCCACCGGATCGTCGAAGCGCAGGCGAGCAGAAATTGACAGCTTCGTCAGGTTGGGAAAATCTGAGAGGAGCGACAGATCTGGCTGAGTTTCCCCAAGCCGCAGCTTCAGCTCTTCGGTCGTGCGCTCGATGCACTTGTCGTCGATCTGCACGCAATCCTGCGCCGCCCCGACCGTGGCCGTGATCGCGAATGCGATTGCACAAAGTAAGGACCTGCTTTTGTCCGGCAAAGTTTGCTCCTGCTTTCCAATGGAAAGATGTGGTTGGCTTGATAAGCGAATGAGATGCCTGTCTAAGTCACCGAAGGTGCCCAACGGATCGTAACGGCGGCCCCTAGACCTCCTCTACAAGCATCACCCCGGGCAGAGATTTGATCGCGCCACGGATCTGTGGGCTGACAGGCAGGTCGTCTCCGGCGGTAATCTCAACCTCGGCGCCTGTTTCGCGGTCCGCAATACAGAACGAGATCGGCCCGCGGTTGCGGGATGCGCCTTCATCAACCATCCGGGAGAGCAGTCCCGCGACCGACGCGACGGCCGCTTCAACATCCACGTGGATCCTGAGCCCCGCCGAAACCGCGTCGGCGACGACACCTTCCATCGGCGCAACGGAACGGGCAACGGGATCGAACTGGCCTTCGTTAAATCGCGCTTCAAGTGTCATGACGACTTGACTGGTCTGATCGAAGACGCGCCGGCAGGCATCGAAATCCTCGGCGAAAAGCGCGATGCCGGCGACCTGCCCCGTTGGGTCGGAAATGTTCAGCCGGAAGTAGCGTGTGCCACGGGCCGACTTGCGGTCCCTGAGACCTGAGACAAGAACACCGACCCGCGCCACCGCCGCCCCGTCACGTTCCGCCTTGGCCTGAAGCTCGGCCAGCGTCAGGAGGTTCTTGCGCTTCATCGCCACGGCGTAGTCATCGAGCGGATGGCCCGAGAGATAGAAGCCGATCGCCTGATGTTCTTCGGCAAGCCGCTCGGTCGGTAGCCAGTCATCGGGATTGGGCAGTCGTGGTTCGGGCAGGTCGTCGCCCGCTTCGCCGAACAGCGAAACCTGCGACGAAGCGCGCGCCTCGTGGACTGAGGCCGACCACGCCATCAGCGGATCGAGCGACTCGAACACGCGCCGCCGGTTGGGATCAAGTTGATCGAAGGCCCCGGCGCGGGCGAGCATTTCCAGCGGCCGCTTGCCGATCCGCTTCAGATCCACGCGGCGGGCAACGTCAAAGAGCGTCGTGAACGGCTTGTCGCCGCGCGCCTCGACGATCAGCTTCATCGCTTCTGCGCCCACATTCTTGAGCGCGCCCAACGCGTAGACAATCTGGCCATCGGTGACGGAAAAGGTCGCGAGCGAGCGGTTCACGCAAGGCGGCACGATCGGGATGTCCAACCCGCGGCGAACTTCTTCTGCGTAGATCGCCAGCTTGTCGGTCAAATGGATATCGCAGTTCATGACACCCGCCATGAACTCCACCGGGTGGTTGGCCTTCAGCCACGCCGTCTGGTAGCTGACGACGGCATAGGCGGCGGCGTGCGATTTGTTGAAGCCGTAGTTCGCGAACTTTTCTAGTAGATCAAAGACTTCTCCGGCTTTCTTCTTATCGACGCCGTTGGCGACGGAGCCTTCGATGAACTTGGGGCGTTCCTTCGCCATTTCCTCGGCGATCTTCTTACCCATAGCGCGGCGCAGCAGATCGGCGCCGCCAAGCGTGTAGCCCGCCATGACCTGCGCGATCTCCATCACCTGTTCCTGATAGACGATGATGCCCTGAGTTTCGGCCAAGATATGATCGATGGAAGGGTGAATGCTTTCAAGGTCTTTGAGGCCGTTCTTAACCTCGCAATAGGTCGGGATGTTCTCCATTGGGCCGGGCCGGTAGAGCGCCACGAGCGCCACGATATCCTCGATGCACGTCGGCTTCATGCGCCTCAGCGCGTCCATCATGCCAGAGCTTTCCACCTGGAAGACGGCGACGGTCTTGGCACTGGCGTAAAGCTTGTAGGTCGGTTCGTCATCGAGGGGGATCGCGCCAATATCGTTGACGGCCCCTTCAGGCGGTTCATAGAGCGTGCGTCCGTCGGGCGACTGATGCAGCTGGCGGCCACTGGCGCGGATCAGGTCGACCGCGTTCTGGATCACGGTCAGCGTCTTCAGTCCGAGAAAGTCGAACTTCACCAAGCCCGCCTGTTCGACCCATTTCATGTTGAACTGGGTCGCGGGCATGGTCGAGCGCGGGTCCTGATAGAGCGGCACAAGCTCATCCAGCGGCCGGTCACCGATCACGACGCCCGCGGCGTGGGTCGAGGCGTTCCGCAGAAGCCCCTCGACCTTCTGGCCGTAGTCGAGCAGCCGCTGCACCACCTCTTCCGCCCGCGCGGCTTCGCGCAGGCGCGGCTCGTCGGCCAAGGCTTTTTCGATCGAAACGGGTTTGACGCCCTCGACCGGGATGAGCTTCGAGAGGCGGTCCACCTGCCCGTACGGCATCTGCAATACCCGGCCGACGTCGCGCACGGCCGCCTTCGACAGAAGCGCACCAAAGGTGATGATCTGGGCGACCTTCTCGCGGCCGTATTTTTCTTGCACGTAGCCGATCACCTCTTCCCGTCGGTCCATGCAGAAGTCGATGTCGAAGTCCGGCATCGATACCCGTTCCGGGTTCAGGAAGCGTTCGAACAGCAGAGAGTAGCGCAGAGGATCGAGGTCGGTGATCGTCAGCGCATAGGCGACGAGAGAGCCTGCACCGGAGCCCCGGCCCGGGCCCACCGGGATGTCATGGTCCTTCGCCCACTTGATGAAATCGGCAACGATCAGGAAGTAGCCGGGAAAGCCCATCTGCTCGATGATGCCAAGCTCGAAGTCGAGGCGTTCCTGGTATTCTTCGACGGGCACGGCATGCGGGATCACAGCGAGGCGCGCCTGAAGCCCCTCGTTCGCCTGACGACGCAGTTCCTGCACCTCGTCGTCCGCGAACTTCGGAAGGATCGGTTTGCGCTTGTAGGTGGCGAAGGCGCAGCGCTTGGCGATTTCGACGGTATTTTCCAGCGCCTCGGGCAGATCTGCGAACAGTGCCGCCATTTCTTCGGGCGATTTCAGGTAGTGCTGCGGCGTCAGCCTGCGGCGGGGCTCCTGCTGGTCGACATAGGCGCCTTCGGCAATGCAGATCAGCGCATCGTGCGCCTCGTACATGTCCGGCTTCGGGAAATAGACGTCGTTCGTCGCCACGAGCGGAAGGTTGAGGGCATAAGCCAGTTCGACGTGGCCGCGTTCCGTCAGACGTTCAGCTTCGGTATATTGCCCGCCCTCGCCCGGATGTCGTTGCAGTTCGACATAGAGGCGGTCGGGGTAGGCTGCGGCAAGGCGTTTGAGCAGCGCCTCGGCCTTCGCGCCCTGCCCAGCCTGCAATAGCCGCCCCACCGGCCCATCCGGCCCGCCGCTGAGACAGATGAGCCCCTCGGAGTGATGCTCCAATTCCTCGGGCGTCACGTGCGGCAGCGACCCATCGCCCCGCAGATAAAGGCAAGAGTTGAGCTTCATGAGATTCATGTAGCCCGCCTCGTTCTGCGCGAGCAGGACGACCGGAGCGGGTGGCCTCGGGCGTTCCCCCGGCTGAGCTGGATCGTAATCGAGCGAGATTTGGCACCCGACGATGGGCTGAACCCCTGCCCCTTTGGCGATCGTCGAAAACTCCAGCGCCGCGAACATGTTGTTCGTATCGGTGACGGCGATGGCGGGCATCGACATCTTTTCACAAAACCCGGCCAGTTTCTTCACCGGCACGGCGCCTTCAAGAAGCGAGTATTCGGTATGAACGCGAAGATGGATGAATCGGGGGGGCCTGCTCATGCCGGGACCCTAGCCGATCGGCGCGGGGCGCGGAAAGGTGGAAAGAGAGGAGCACGCTCTGTCGCCGCGTCGCACCGCCCGACTCCGACGCGGGCGACACAAGGAGGCTTGAAAAGGGAGCGCCACGACGGCATCATTATTACAGGGGACGACCCCGGATTTCCCGATATCTGGTGAGGACGACCTCATCGCCTAAAAAGGAGATGAGGCATGGCTTGGGCTTTGCTTTTTGTCGCCGGCCTGTTCGAAGTCGGCTGGGCCGTGGGATTGAAATACACGGACGGATTCACCCGATTCTGGCCCGTCGTCTGGACGCTAACCTCCATGGCAATCAGCCTCGTCCTGCTTGGAATGGCGCTGAAGCATCTGCCGCTGGGAACAGCTTATGCGGTCTGGACCGGCATCGGGACGGTCGGAACCGCCATCTTCGGAATTGCGCTCTTCGCCGACCCCGCCGACGCCAAGCGGCTTCTTTGCATCGCCTTGATCGTCGCGGGCATCCTCGGCCTGAAGCTGACCAGCAACGGCTGAGCGTCAGGGCTCACGCAGTGAGGTGGTAGTCGGTGATGCGACAATGGAAGTACGGCTCGTAGCCCGAGGGATAGACGTAGCCGATCTCACCCACCGTCGGGATGCGGCGGGCCCCGAGTTGCTGATACTCTGAAAAGCGGCCGCGCCAAATATAGTCCGATTTGGTACCCGAGGCGTCGCGGGCCGGGCGGCCTTTGGCGGCCATCGCGACGATGTCGCCCTGATCGTCGAAGCGGAACGAAACGCGGGCAAGCCCTTCGCGGGTCTTCAGCCGAACCTCTACCGTATCTGGGCCAGTCACCCTCCAGGCAAGTTCGGGATTTCCGAGGATCGCGTCGGGTAGCCAAGGCAGTTCGGCGAGGTAGCGATAGGCCTCGGCAAGATCGATGTCGTCACCCTCAGACTTGGCTGCCGGGATGGCGCCAAGAATCCGCACCTCGAGCCGGCCCTTCGTCCCTACGTAGCTGTCGAGCACCCTGAACCGCGTGAAGGGTCCCCAGTCCTGCCGCGCGTCCCAAACAAAGCCCGCACGTCCCAGAGATGCGACTTGCCAGGCGATGAAACTCGAGAAAGGGCCACCCTGCTTCACCCGCAGTTCCCCTTCCTGATTGAAGCTTGCCACGCGCAACGCGCCACCAGGCTCGGCCCCGGCCTTGCGCGCGTAATCGGCGACCAGTGGAGGAAGCGCGTGTTCGAGGTTCACCGTGGGCGAGCTGTCGCGCAACCGCGCCACGAGCGCCAGTATCCGCGTGCGGAACATGCGGGACGCCGCAAAAAGCGCCGCAAGACCAATCAGCGCGCAAAGAACTACTATCGCTAAGGCTGTCTGCATCCCACCCCGTCGATGCCGTGAACCGCTGCCCTTACATTTGATTGTAGCAATCAAAGCGCGCAACGCCAGATACAGTTGCATCAATCGGCGGCAAATCGACGATTATTTGGCAAACCAAGAAGCTGCTTATCGGTTCAGGGCGAAAGTTATGCTTGCCTTGAAAGAGGCTTCGGCGCTTCATAGCGTCTGGGACACCGGCGCGCAGATCCGCTTTACGCCGCATCGGGCGGATGCGCAATCACGTCGGAGGGAAAAGAACGCGGCGGGTTCATCAGATGAACGAAATAGCGTTTCTCCTGAACGGAACGCCAGTCAGCGTGTCGGGCGAACGCCCCACCAGGACGCTGCTGGATTGGCTGCGCGAGACGCGCGGACTGACCGGTACCAAGGAAGGATGCAACGAAGGTGATTGCGGCGCCTGCACGGTGATGGTCACCGACGCAACGGGCTGCCGGGCGCTGAATGCCTGCATCCTGTTCCTGCCGCAGCTTCACGGCAAGGCGGTTCGCACGGTCGAGGGCCTGACGGGTCCGGCCGGCGAAATCCACCCCGTTCAAGATGCCATGGTTCGACATCACGGCAGTCAATGCGGCTTCTGTACACCAGGTTTCGTGATGTCGATGGCGGTGGCGCAGAAGAACGGAGCCAGGGATTTCGACGATCAGCTTGCTGGCAATCTTTGCCGCTGCACCGGCTACGCGCCCATCATTCGCGCCGCGGAAGCCGCCGCTGACGCCCCGGTTCCGGCATGGGCCGAAGAGAAGACCTTTTCTACTTCCAGTCCGGCCCCGTTTGCGCCTGCGTCGTCGGACGAACTTGCAGAGTGGTATGCGGCCCATCCCGAAGCCGTGCTTGTCGCAGGCGCGACGGATGTGGGCCTGTGGGTGACGAAACAGCTGCGCAACTTGCCCGAAGTGGCTTTCCTTCACGCCTGCAAAGACTTGCAGCGAATAGATAAGGTAAAAGACGGATGGCGTGTGGGCGCGGGAGTAACAATTTCGGCTTTGCGTAAGGCGGTGCAGAAGGACCAGCCCGCCTTCGCCGAACTCCTGCGCCGTTTTGCTTCGGAACAGATCCGCGGCGCTGCGACCATCGGCGGCAACATCGCCAACGGCTCGCCCATCGGCGACGCGCCACCGGCGCTGATCGCGATGGGCGCGCGGCTCCATCTACGGAAGGCCGACGAAAGGCGGGATCTCGCGCTTGAGGACTTCTTTCTTGAATACGGCAAGCAGGACCGTGCGAAAGGCGAATTCGTCGAGGCCGTAACGATCCCGGCGAACGCGTCTGGATTGGCCTGCTACAAGCTGTCGAAAAGGTTCGATCAGGACATCTCTGCCGTCTGCGGATGCTTCAACCTCGACATATCGGGTTCGAAGATCGCAAGCGCGCGGATCGCCTTCGGCGGCATGGCGGGCATCCCGAAACGTGCCGCGGCGGTCGAGGCCGCGCTGATCGGCAAGGAATGGTCGCTCGCAACGATCGAAGCCGCCCTGCCCGCGTTCGGAAAGGACTTCACACCGTTGACTGACATGCGCGGCTCGGCCAGCTACCGGCTGGAAGCGGGGCGAAACATGCTCGTCCGCTATTTCCATGAGCGGTCGGGCGCGCCGGTGTCGGTTCTTGAGGTGCAGCCATGAGCGTCGCTAAGCCTATCGCCCACGATTCCGGCCTGCTCCACGTGACCGGGGCGGCGCGTTATATCGACGATATCGCCCTGCCGGCCAACGCGTTGCATCTGGCATTCGGCCTGTCGACCGTTGCACATGGCGAAATCTCGGCGATCGATCTGTCGGAGGTGCGCGCCGCGCCGGGCGTCGTCGCGGTCTGGACCGCCGAGGACCTGCCCTTCGCCAACGACGTCTCACCCTCGATCCACGACGAGCCACTTCTGGCGACGGGCACGGTGCACTATGTCGGCCAGCCGATATTTCTGGTCGTCGCCGAAAGCCATCTGGCCGCGCGCAAGGCTGCGCGGCAGGGCAGGATCGAATACCGTGAGCTTCCCGCGATCCTGACCGTGGACGAAGCGCTCGCCGCCGACAGCCGTTTCGAAGGTGGGCCGGTCATCTGGACCAAGGGTGATGCGGCGGCGGCAATATCGAAGGCGCCGCGCGTGATCTCGGGGCGGTTCGAGATGGGCGGGCAAGAACACTTCTATCTGGAGGGTCAGGCCGCCTGCGCGCTGCCGGCCGAGGGCGGCGTGCTCGTTCACTCCTCGACCCAGCACCCGACCGAGATCCAGCACAAGGTGGCCGAGGCGATCGGTCTGCCGATGCACGCCGTTCGCGTTGAGTGCCGGCGCATGGGTGGCGGTTTCGGCGGCAAGGAAAGTCAGGGCAACGCTCTTGCCGTGTCTTGCGCGCTTGTTGCACGACAGCTGGGGCGGCCTGCCAAGATGCGCTACGACCGCGACGACGACATGATCATCACCGGCAAGCGCCACGATTTCCGGATCGAGTATCGCGCCGGTGTGAATGACGAAGGCCGCATCCTCGGAATCGAGTTCCGCCAGCTTGCCCGATGTGGCTGGGCACAGGACTTGTCGCTGCCGGTCGCGGACCGGGCGATGCTGCATTCCGACAACGCATACCATCTTGAACATGTTCGGATCGAAAGCCACCGACTGAAGACGAACACCCAGTCCGCGACCGCCTTCCGCGGTTTCGGCGGGCCGCAAGGGATGATCGCCATCGAACGCGCGATCGACCATATCGCGCATGAGCTGGCGCTCGATCCGCTTAAGGTCAGGAAGGTAAACTTCTACGCCGAGGCGACCGACCACAAGGCGCCCGCGCCCGAGCCGGGTCAAGAAACGCTTCCCGACGACACTGACGTCGATCTCGCCTCGCGCGGATCAGAGGCGCTGATCAGGTCCGAAGCCAAGATGCCGGACGCGGGCGGCCTCCAGACAACGCCCTACCACATGCCCGTGGAGGATTTCATCCTGAACGGATTGGTGGCCAAATTGGAGAAGTCGAGCGACTTCGCCAAGCGGACGGCAGCGGTCACTGAATGGAATGCCAAGAACCCGATCCTGAAGAAAGGTATCTCGCTGACGCCGGTCAAGTTCGGGATTTCCTTCACGCTCAGCCACCTCAATCAGGCGGGCGCCCTCGTCCATGTCTACCAGGACGGGTCGATCCACCTGAACCACGGTGGCACCGAGATGGGTCAGGGTCTGTTTCGGAAGGTGAGCCAAGTCGCCGCCGCGTCCTTTGGCGTCGATATCGCTGACATCGCCATCACTGCCACGGATACGGGAAAGGTGCCCAACACCTCTGCCACCGCCGCTTCCTCGGGGTCCGATCTGAATGGCATGGCGGTGAAGGCTGCCTGCGACACAATTCGGGCGCGGATGGCTGAATTCCTTGCGCGCGAACATCAGACGGTGCCCGCAAAAGTGCATTTCGAAGATGGCCGCGTCTTCGTCGGCGGCGACGAGATGAGCTTCGCCGAGGCCGTATCGCGTTGCTACATGGGGCGCGTCAGCCTGTCCTCCACCGGATTTTACGCGACGCCCAAGCTGAGTTGGGACCGCAAGGCTGGTCGCGGACGACCCTTCTTCTACTTCGCCTATGGCGCGGCGGTGTCCGAAGTCGTGATCGACACGCTGACGGGGGAAAACCGCATCCTGAGGACGGATATCCTGCATGATTGCGGCACGAGCCTGAACCCGGCCATCGACATCGGCCAGATCGAGGGCGGTTTCGTGCAAGGCGCGGGATGGCTGACGACAGAGGAACTGGTCTGGGACGGTAAGGGGCGGCTGACGACGCATGCGCCCTCGACCTACAAGATCCCCGCCTGTTCCGACCGGCCGCGCATCTTCAACGTGACGCTTTGGGACGGCCGAAACCGGGAAGAGACGATATACCGGTCCAAGGCTGTGGGCGAACCGCCATTCATGCTGGGCATCTCGGTCTTCTCGGCGCTCTCAAACGCCTGCGCCGCATGCGGGCCGCACTACCCTGATCTGCAGGCGCCAGCGACGGCAGAGGAAGTCCTTGCCGCCGTCAAGCGGGCGCGGGGGACGAAGCAATGAGCTTCGACAAGGACCCTCTGGTTCGAGCGGTCGCCGCCCATGGCGCAGTCGTTCGCGTCGTCGTCGCAGAAACCATGGGATCGGCCCCCCGCGAAGCGGGAGCGTCGATGATCGTTTGGGCCGACGGACAGCAAGGCACGATCGGCGGCGGGGCGCTGGAGCATCAGGCCGCGAGGCAGGCACGGGCAATGCTCGCCGCGGCCGCAGGCGACCGGGTGGACCGGATGCCGCTTGGTCCGGCGCTGCAGCAGTGCTGTGGGGGCGCCGTCGTTCTCTTGTCAGAGGTGTGGACCAAGTCGCGCCTTGCAGGCATCGGGGACGCAACCGTGGTGGCGCGCGCGCTGCCCGGCACGGTTGGTGAAATGCCGCTTGGCATCAAACGCATCCTTGCCCGTTCGAGGGGCGAGGGTTTCCGGCCGGCGACGCGCGTACTTCACGGCTGGATAGTAGAGCCTGTGGCGATGGCGGAACGCGACATATGGATTTGGGGCGCGGGCCATGTCGGGCGCGCCTTGGTCGACGTCTTGCGGCCCTTGCCCGGGCTGCGCCTGACCTGGATCGACACGGATGCTGCACGGTTTCCAGACGTTCCGGGCGGCATCGTTCAAAAGATCGCGGCCAATCCCGCTGATTTGGCGCAAGAAGCGCCGGTCGACGCGGAGCATCTGGTGTTGACCTTTTCACATGCGTTCGACCTCGAGATCTGCCACCGCCTTCTCGGCCACGGCTTTGGCATGCTCGGACTGATCGGGTCGGCGACGAAATGGGCGCGGTTCCGGACCCGGCTTCGCGCGCTTGGCCATGGCGAAGGGCAGATCGCACGCATTCGCTGCCCGATCGGCGACCCGTCGCTCGGCAAGCATCCGCAGGCGATTGCGGTCGGCGTGGCCGCAGAGATTTTGAAAGAACGATCCGCTAGTCGGACCGACAACAAGGAGCGCACGGGATGAGGGAAACGCTTCTGAGCATCGAGGGGATAAGCAAGACTTATCCCGGTGTTAAGGCGAATGACGAAGTGTCGTTCCAGATCGGCGAGGGTGAGATTCATGCGCTTCTCGGTGAAAACGGCGCGGGGAAGTCGACGCTCGTCAAAATGATCTACGGTCTCGTGAAGCCGGATGAAGGCGCGATGATCTTCCGGCGCGAAGACTACGCACCGGCCGAGCCGCGCGAGGCGCGAAGTCTTGGCGTTGCGATGGTCTTCCAGCATTTCAGCCTGTTCGACGCGCTGAACGTGGCCGAGAACGTCGCACTCGGCATGGATAACCCGCCGCCGATGCGAGAGCTTGCTGGCCGCATCCGCGAGGTGTCGGAAAGCTATGGTCTGCCGTTGGACCCTGGGCGGCTGGTCGGCGATCTGTCGGCGGGCGAACGGCAGCGGGTTGAAATCGTGCGCTGCCTTCTTCAGGACCCCAAGCTTCTGATCATGGACGAACCGACGAGCGTTCTGACCCCTCAGGAGGTGAACATCCTCTTCGAAACGCTCCGGATACTCGCCGCAGAAGGGACCTCGATCCTCTACATCAGCCACAAGCTGGAAGAGATCAGGGCGCTCTGCGACGAGGCGACGATCCTGAGGCTCGGCAAGGTGGTCGGGACCTGCACGCCCCGCGACGTCTCTGCCCGCGAAATGGCCGAGATGATGGTCGGCGCCACGCTGAACACGCCCGAACGCGCAGCAGCGGAACCGGGACCGGTTGCGCTGAAGGTCACGGGGCTTTCGGTGGCCAGCCCCAGCGCCTTCGGGACAAGCCTCAAGGACGTCGGGTTCGAGGTCCGACAGGGCGAGGTTCTGGGCATTGGCGGGGTTGCAGGCAACGGTCAGGACGAATTGCTTCTGGCGTTGTCCGGCGAGATAAAGACGGTCGCAGACGCGGTGCAGATCCATGGCCGGGCGATCGGCCATCTCGGACCGAACGAGCGACGCAAGGACGGCGTATGCGCGGCGCCCGAGGAACGGCTCGGCCATGCGGCGGCGCCGGACATGTCCCTTCTGGAAAACGCGCTTCTGTCAGCTTCGGTGCGCAAACACTTGACCCGAAAAGGTTTCATCGACTGGGCGAAAACCCGAAACTTCGCCGAGAACGTGGTCAAGACATTCGACGTGCGCACGCCGGGGATCGGCACGGCTGCGCGGGCTCTTTCAGGCGGCAACCTTCAGAAATTCGTCCTTGGCCGCGAGATCATGCAGGAACCAGAAGTCATCGTCGTTAACCAGCCCACCTGGGGCGTGGACGCAGCGGCGGCGGCCTTCATCCGGCAGGAGCTTTTGAATCGCGCGGCGGCAGGCGCCGCAGTGGTGGTGATCAGCCAGGACATCGACGAGATCATGGAGATCGCCGACCGCTTCGCCGCACTGAACGAAGGGCGGCTGTCCGACCCGGTGCCGACGGCGGGACTGACCATCGATCAGATCGGCCTGATGCTTGGCGGAGCGCACGGAATGCACGAAGCGGAGGTGCCCCATAATGTTCATTCTTGAAAAACGCCCGACTCCGTCGAAGGCTTGGGCCTGGGGGACGCCATTCCTTGCCGTGATCCTGACGATGATCGCGGGCGGGCTGCTCTTCGCGATCCTCGGCAAGAACCCGTTCGAGGCGATCCGAACGATCTTTTGGGATCCACTCTTCAACGAGCAGTTCGCGGCTTATTCGCGACCTCAGCTTCTGGTCAAGGCCGGTCCGTTGATCCTGATCGCGATCGGACTGAGCCTCGGCTTTCGCGCCGGCGTCTGGAATATCGGCGCTGAAGGACAATACATCATGGGCGCGGTCTTCGGTGCGGGCGTAGGCCTTGCCTTCTATCCGCTCGACGCGTGGTACATCTTTCCACTGATGGTGATCGCGGGGGCGGTAGGCGGACTCCTCTGGGCCATGATCCCGGCGATCCTGAAGACGCAGTTCCGCACCAACGAGATTCTCGTCTCGCTGCTGCTGGTCTATGTCGCCGAGAACATCCTCGCCTCCATGTCGCTCGGGCTTTTGCGCAACCCTGAAGGCGGCGGCTTCCCGGGATCACGAAACCTTTCGCAATACGACGCGGCCTCCAACCCTGAACTGATCGCCGGTTCGGGCATGCATTGGGGCGTCGTCGCGGCCTTCATCGCCGTGATCGCGTCCTATGTCCTCTTGCAGCGGCACATCCTCGGCTTTCAGATCAAGCTGGCCGGTCAGGCGCCGCGTGCGGCGCGGTTCGCCGGCGTCAATCCCAGCCGGCTCGTTATCCTCTGTATGGGCATCTCGGGCGCGCTGGCAGGTCTTGCGGGGCTCTTCGAAGTCTCTGGTCCCGCGGGTCAGATATCGATCGACTTCAATGTGGGCTACGGCTTCACGGCAATCATCGTGGCCTTCCTCGGTAGGCTCAATCCGATCGGTATCCTGCTTGCAGGGCTGCTGATGGCGCTGACCTATATCGGGGGCGAACTTGCGCAGTTCATGCTCGGTCTGCCCTCGGCCGCGATACAGGCGTTCCAGGGCATGCTTCTTTTCTTCCTGCTCGCGGTGGACCTACTTACGAACTACCGCATCCGGTTCATGCTTTTCGCTCGGGAGGCCAACTGATGGACTTCTACGGTATTACGCCATCCGTCCTCATTGCCTCGCTCATGGTGGCTTCGGTGCCGATCATGCTGGCGGCGATCGGGGAACTCGTAGTCGAGAAGGCCGGCGTCCTGAATCTGGGGGTCGAGGGCATGATGATCATGGGCGCGATCTGCGGTTTCGCGACGGCAGTCGAAACCGGCAGCCCCGTTCTCGGATTCATCGGTGGGGCGTTGGGCGCGGCGGCGCTGAGTTTGATCTTCGTGCTTCTGACGCAGGTCTTCCTTGCCAATCAGGTCGCGACAGGCCTTGCGCTGACGCTGTTCGGATTGGGCCTGTCCAGTCTCATTGGTCAGGGCTATGTCGGCGTCAAGCCGCCCGCGACACAGGCCGTGCCGTTCGGGCCTCTCGCCGATATCCCGTTCTTCGGCAAAGTTATCTTCAGCCACGACTGGATGGTCTATGGCTCCATCGCCATCGTGGGGTGCGTCTGGGCGGTCCTCAAATACACGCGCGCAGGCCTGATCCTGCGGGCGGTCGGCGAAAGCCACGACGCGGCACATGCGCTGGGATACAAAGTCGTGCGCATCCGTGTGCTCGCGATCCTTTTCGGCGGCGCGATGGCCGGACTTGGCGGCGCCTATGTCAGCCTCGTGCGGGTTCCGCAGTGGACGGACGGGATCACCGCCGGTGCGGGCTGGATCGCCCTCGCGATCGTGGTCTTCGCAAGTTGGAAGCCTTGGCGAGTTCTGATCGGCGCCTATCTTTTCGGCGGCATCACCGTCCTGCAGCTCAATCTTCAGGCCGCGGGCGCCCGTATTCCCGTCGAGTACTTGTCGATGTCGCCCTATCTGATAACCATCCTCGTGTTGGTCATCATGTCCTCTGGCCGCGGTCGCGCTTCGCTGAATGCACCCGCAAGCCTCGGCCAGAATTTCCATGCCTCGCATTGAGGCCAATCACCAAACGGGGGCAATGTCCCCTCCAACCGGGAGAGTTACATGAACAGAAGAACGCTATTCGCCTCCGCCGCGCTCGGCCTCGGCCTGACGCTCGGCGGCGCGGCGCAGGCGCAGATGGACAAGGTCAAGGCTTGCTTCGTCTATGTTGGACCGATCGGCGACGGCGGCTGGACCTACCAGCACCATCAGGGCCTTCTGGCCGTCGAAGAAGCCTTTGGCGACAAGGTCGAAACCGCGTATCAGGAAAACGTGCCTGAAGGCGCGGATGCCGGGCGTGTGTTGACCCAGATGGCGCTTTCGGGCTGCAATATCATCTTCACCACATCTTTCGGCTACATGGACGCGACGAATGCCGTGGCCGCCAAGTTCCCGGATGTGAAGTTCGAGCACGCGACCGGCTACAAGCGCGAACATCCGAACGTCTCGACCTACAATGCCCGCTTCTACGAGGGCCGCGCGGTGCAGGGCACAATCGCCGGACGGATGACGAAGTCGAACAAGATCGGCTACATCGCCTCCTTCCCGATCCCGGAAGTCGTGATGGGGATCAACTCCTACTATATCCATGCCAAGAAGGTGAATCCGGATGTCGAGCTCTCGGTGATCTGGGCGTACACCTGGTTCGATCCGGCGAAAGAGGCGGATGCCGCCAAGGCGATGATCGAACAGGGTGTGGACGTGATCGCGTCCCATACCGACTCGACCGCGCCTCTGGCCGAGGCAGCGAAATCAAACGGCGCCGTGATCGGCTTCGGTCAGGCTTCGGATATGGCCGAATACAAGCCCAGCCCGCGCGTCTCGTCGATCATCGACAACTGGGCACCCTACTACGTCAAGCGCGTTGGTGCGCTTCTCGACGGATCTTATGAGCAAATCGATGCCTGGGAAGGCATCGACGGCGGAGAGGTGGAAATCGGCGAGATCACCGAAGCGGTCCCCGCAGAGGTGAAGGCCGAGGCCGAAGCGATGCGAGACGCGATCGCGGACGGCTCCTACCACCCGTTCACGGGTCCGCTGAACAAGCAAGACGGCACTGCCTGGCTGGCCGAAGGTGAGACGGCCAGTGACGGCGATCTTCTGGGCATGGGCTTCTACGTCGAGGGCATCACGGGCGAGATCCCTCAGTAAGACCAACACCCCTTAGCATCGATGGCCCCGCGCTAACCGCGCGGGGCCATTTTGATTCGAAGGGCTGTTGGCGACTGCGACGTCCGGACCGGCAGCTGAATTGCACGCATGGGAAACAATTGCGCCACGCTCTCTTTGATCTTTCGCAGCCAGCCAACAATGACGGCCAGGGGGCAACGGACCTTTCAAAAAACGGTGCGAACCGAACGGTCCCCGGTGCGAAACGGAAAGCCCGTTCGCTCGCCAATTGTGGCGAAAACGTGGAGCTCTTCATTCGTAGGTTGCGCAACATCCATGCCTGCAACCATTTGGGTCATAACCCACTCGAATAAAAAGAAAAAATAGGAATCCGCAGCGTTCTCCGAATTGACTGAAGTAGGGCGATATGAGAAATCTCGCGAAACCAAATGTGGCTTTACGAGGGCGAGTTTATGACCAACTTCCGGAACAAATTGGCGGCGATGGCTGTCGCCGCGATAGCGCTGGCGGCGCCGGCTAGCGCGGCCACTGTAACTGTCGGCACGCAAGGCAAGAACGCGTTCCTCGACGCGGCGGGCCAGAACGCCTGGCACCAGCGGACCAGCTACAAGCTTAATGGCACGAGCCGTACTGCCGCTGCGGGTATGTTCAGACTGACCGCAACCGACATCGACGGCGCGACGAAGAATTTCCTGGCGTTCTGCCTGGAACCGCTCGCAACTCTGACGCTTCCGAAGGATCACACTGTCGGCATCAACCTCGGTTCCTCGGTTCTCGACAGGCTCGGCGCTCTGATGACCAATGCGTTCGGAAAGGTGACGAACTCGCAGACCGCCGCGGCTTTCCAGATCGCGGCTTGGGAGCTTTCGAACGAATCGAGCGGCACCCTGTCGCTTGCGAACGGCAATTTCGTACTGACTTCGGCACAGACGTCCACCCGGACGCTCGCCCAGTCTTGGCTCAACCAGATCGCCAGCGGTAACTGGAAAAGCGGAGGCAAGGTCACCTACCTCAGCGCGCCCGGAACACAGGACCTGATCACCGACATTCCGGCCCCGGTGCCGCTTCCCGCGGCTGGCGCTATGCTGATCGGCGGCCTTGCTGGACTTGGCGCACTTCGCCGCCGCCGCAAAAAGGCCTGATCATCATTCCATGGAAGGCCATCGCGGCCTCGCACCCTAAGGTGCGAGGCCGCTCTGTTTTGATAGCGTTTTTTTTGCGAACTTGGTGCGGTCCATGCCCCATTCCGAGTAGGCCGGCCAAATAAGCTGCGTCGGCAATTGGCCGCAAGCCCATGAGCAGAGGGGCTGAGCGCGCGTCCCATCGCCTTGCAAAAAACCGCCATGAGTTACGCGGGTCACGAGTCTCCTGCGACATCCTTGTGCACGATCACATCACATTGAGGATAGGTCTCAATGATCTTGCGACGAAGACCCGCGCCGATCGCATGCGCCTCGCGCAGGGACTGCTCGCCGTCAAGCTCGATATGGATATTCACAAAGACCCGGTGTCCCGCCATCCGAGTCTTGAGGTCGTGAAAGCCCCGCACGCCGGGCCAGTCCCGCGCGAGTGCGCCGATGGCCTCGATCAATGCGGGATCCGCACGACGGTCCATGAGCGCGTCCCAAGCCCCTTTCCCGATTCTGAGCGCCCCGATCACCAGCAGCACGGCCGCGCCAAGCGCCACGATGCTGTCGACCTGGCCAATGCCGAACTTCGCCGAAGCCCAAAGCGAAAGGATCGCCCCGATCCCGGGGATGAGGTCGGACATGTAGTGAAGCGAATCCGCCGCCACGACCTTGCTGCCCGTTCGACGCGCGACACGCCTTTGCCAAAGGACGAGTGCAAAGGTAATCGCGATGGAGACCACCATAATGGCGATACCCCGGCCCTCTGCGGCGAGTTCGGGCGGTTGATAGGCAAGCAGCCTGTTGACCGCGGAAAAGCCGATAACGCCGCCGGAAATCAGGATGAACACCGACTGCGCGAGGGCCGCGAGATCCTCGACAGAGCTATGTCCGAAGGCGTGATCCTCATCAGCGGGTCTGGCCGCATAGAGGATCGCGGTAAGCCCCCCGATCGACATCATCAGGTCAAGCGCGCTATCGGCCAGCGAGGCTGCGACCGAAAGCGACGATGTCGCGCCAAGCGCCCACAGCTTCAACAAAACGAGCGTGAGCGCCACAGCCACCGAGGCAAGGCCTGCAGAGATGTTGAGAGATAGTTCCTTGCGCCCCATGAACCTGCCCGACCGCGATGCGGCTGCCTTCTAGCAGCGGAGCCCGGCGCCTGCAAACGGCGCGAGGCTTATTCGCGAATCTCTTCCGGCGCGACACCCCACAGCGCGGACTTGGCTACCCAACCCTTTTCGCGACCGGCGGTAACCTTGCACCAATCGAGACTGCATTCTCCAAGACGGCCGATCACCCCTGCTTCGGCCTCGGCAACGACTTGGGACTCGGCATCGGGTCGCGCCAGAAGCGGCGTGCGCTCTGCCTCGAAAAGAACTGTCCGAACGCCCGACAGAAGACTGTAGTAGATCCAGCCGCCCTGCCCTTCGTGGTCTTCGACGCGCCGCCAGTGACCGAACTCCGCCGTGACGCGCAATGGCAGGTCGCGACGCGTGAAGACCCAGTCGATGCGGTGGCTGAGGCTCGGGCCGCGCCGAACATTGCCTTCGGAGGCCTTGAGCGAGACAAAGCGCGGCAACGGCAGGTTCGTAACCGGCCCCCTTGCGCGGTCAGATTGCGCAAGCGACGGTGTCGCCACCGCGGCACACAGAAGCGCCAGCACGGCGATCGCGCGCAACGGTCTTGAGAAGAGTCTTCCGATCATATCCCGCTCGTTTACGGCGTCTCGACGCCGAAGGTCGCTTTCGGGGCTTGTGGCCTGCCCCGTTCGGCGGCACTTTGCCAGCAGGGGACCGCCAATGGAAGAGAGGAGCGAAGGCCAATGGGATCGCAGCGCCTGAGTGTTGTCGTCACGCGACGCCTGCCCGAGGTCGTCGAGACCCGGATGAAAGAGCTGTTCGACGTGACGCTGCGCGATCCCGACGAGCGCATGAGCCGCGAGGACCTGGTCGCCGCGGCGCGCGGGGCCGACGTGCTCGTGCCTTGTGTCACCGACCATATCGACGCGAACCTGCTCGCGCAGGTCGGTGACAAGCTGAAACTGATCGCCAACTACGGCGCTGGCGTCGATCATATCGACGTGCAGTCAGCCCGCCAGAGAGGGATCCTCGTCTCGAACACGCCTGGCGTCGTGACCGAAGACACAGCCGACATGACGATGGCGCTGATCCTTTCCGTGACGCGCCGCATTCCCGAAGGGCTGGCCGTGATGCAGGCTGGCACCTGGAAGGGCTGGGCACCCACCGCATTCATGGGTGGGCGCGTGGGCGGACGCCGCTTGGGTATCCTCGGGATGGGGCGGATCGGCACTGCCGTGGCAAAGCGTGCGCACGCTTTCGGCATGCAGGTCCACTACCACAACCGCAAGCGCCTTCGCCCTGAGCAGGAGGAGGAGGCTGAAGCGACTTACTGGGAAAGCCTCGACCAGATGGTCAGCCGGATCGATGTGCTGTCCATCAACTGCCCGCATACGCCCGCGACGTTCCACCTTATGAACGCGCGGCGGTTAAAGCTGATGAAGCCGAGTGCAGTGATCGTGAACACCTCACGCGGAGAGGTGATCGACGAAAATGCCCTGACCCGGATGCTGAGGGCGGGCGAAATCGCGGGGGCGGGACTCGACGTCTACGAGCACGGCACGGAGATTAACCCGCGCCTGAGAGAGCTTTCGAACGTGGTTCTGCTGCCTCACATGGGCTCGGCCACGGTCGAGGGCCGGGTCGAAATGGGCGAGAAGGTGATCATCAACATCAAGACCTTCGCCGACGGCCACCGTCCACCCGATCTGGTCGTACCCGGCATGCTCTGAAACCGACCCCAAGCTGTTTCCGAAACGCCCGAAATTTTCCCGCTGCGGCCACATTGAAGCCGACATTCGGTGAAAGACCTTCGACCAAAGGAATGCTCCGGGGGTTTGACCTGTGTCTAAGTTGTTTTTGGGTGCCTTTGTCGTGATCGCGGGCGTGGCGGTCGCCGGTGTGGATTATGTGAATCAGGCAAGGCTTTCCGGCAAAGGGCCCGGGAATTTGAGCTTCAGCGCCTACACCAAGACGATATCAAATCGCTTCATCAGTCAGAAAACCGAGATGGAGGAAGCAGCCGAGCGCCGCGAGATGCTCGCTGGAGCGATCCGGCGGCACCTTCCCGAAGCACCCGAAGGCTGGACGCGGCGAGACTGGACTGACAGCGACCGTATCTTGCTTTCAAAGCAAGCCAAGTCCGCAACCGACAACCTGCCGGAAGGAATTGCCGACGATCCCGTCCTGAAAGCTTTGGGAAAGGCCGACGACGTTGTCCGCGCCAGCCGTCAGAAGGCTGAGATCTATGTCTATGAGGATGAGGACAACCTGATCTCGCTACAACTCACCCACGTCACACCCAAAGAGGCCGGAGGCTTGGCCGGCATGGCCATGAAAATGGCGGCGAACAACATCGAGGCCATGAACGGGAAAGAGGGATTCGCGATCGTCCAAGGCGTCACATTCCGGGAAGAGCTTGGGATGTTCGGTATGGGCAAGGAAGATCGAAGCTATCGGTCCTTCACCGGCAGGATCGGTGAGGAAATACGCATTTCCGTTCGCGCGCTGGGTGAAGAGAAAGCGATCTTCGATCTCTTGAACCGGATCGACTACGATCAATTGAACAAGATGCTCGAAGTGCCGGTCGCGGGAATCGGCAGCGACGCGCCGGAGATCACACCTGAAAACCAGAAGGCCGAGGCGGATCGCCGTGTGAGGCAAGCCGCGCACGATCAGCGGATTGCGGCCATGCAAAACGAGTACAGGCTGCAGACCGCCGCTCTGGAATTCAATCGTCGCAAGGGCATGATTGATGATGCCAACTACGAAAAGGCGAAGGCCAAGCTAATTGCAATGCGCATTCGGATCGACGAAATGGCCGCAGCTCCCATCGAGGAACCGGAAACCCAGACCGCAGCGCTCGCCGTACCGGAGAAGTCCGCCGAGCCTTCGGCGGGCGCGTTCGGTATGATCTCCGGCATTCTCGGCAAGTTCGGGCTTGGCGGCGGTCAGAGCGAATCAAACGGCGGCGGACCTATCACGCCTGCGGGCGGCAAGCGCGAAATCAAGGTAAACGCCTTTGGTGCGGGCAACTGCGGCGGTTCCCAGTTGGGCAAACGCTGCAAGGTCGGTGACTGACGCCTAGAGCGTCAGCACCGTGGACCCGGTTGTCTGCCGCGCCTCGAGCGCGCGGTGGGCCTCCGCGATTTGATCGAGCGCGAAACGCTGACCGATCTCGATCTTCACCGCACCTGACGTGACTTTCGCAAACAGACGCCCAGCCATCTCCTGGCAGGTTGCGTGATCAGCGATATGCGTGAACAGCGTCGGGCGCGTAATCTTCAACGACCCGCGCGACGCGAGCGAAAGCAGGTCGACAGGTGCCACAGGCCCAGAGGCGTTGCCGAACGAGATCATCATGCCCAGCGGCCGGAGCGAGTCGAGCGAACCCTCGAACGTGTCCTTGCCGACGGAATCCATCACGACGTCCACGCCGCGCCCGTTCGTGATCTCTCGCACGCGCTTGGCGAAATCCTCGGTCCGGTAGTTGATCGCATGCGCCGCGCCGTGGTTGAGCGCCAGCTGGCACTTTTCGTCCGAACCGGCGGTTGCGATCAGGTTGATGCCTTCGGATTTCGCCCATTGGCAGGCGATCAGCCCCACGCCACCGGCTGCGGCGTGGAACAGCACCCAGTCGCCTTTCGAAATCGGCGTTGTGCGGTTGAAGAGGTAATCGACAGTCAGCCCCTTGAGCATCATGGCCGCGCCTTCCTCGAACGAGATACCATCGGGCAGCGGACAAACCTGCGCGGCGGGCATGACGCGCGCTTCGGCATAGGCGCCGGGAGGAGTGGCGGCATAGGCCGCGCGGTCACCCGGCCTGAGATGGGTGACACCCTCGCCCACCGCCTCGACCACGCCCGCGGCCTCCATGCCCAGCGCCGTCGGAAGCGTCAGCTTGTAAAGCCCCATGCGCTGATAGACGTCGATGAAATTCAGCCCGCAGGCCTTCTGAATGATGCGGATTTCACCGGGACCGGGTTCGCCGACCGCGCGGTCGACTATTTTCATGACTTCCGGCCCGCCATGAGCCTCGATCACCACAGTCCGCGCCATCCAGTATTCCTCTTCAATCCATTTTGGGGCTGGGAACGATGTAGTCGGCACGTCTGCCCCGGTCGAGCGTTTTCGACCGATACGGGCGTTTCGTCAGTGCTCCACGCCCGCGCATGTCGTTTTTCCTCTGCGTTAGGTCGGGCTGACCTTTCCGCGTTTTCGCGGCTCTGGCAGATAGGGTTCAATTCATAAGCTCCGAGGAGTCGGCCCATGAAAACCCATGTCAAAGCCCTTGTCGTCGGCGGCGGTGCCGTCGGAGCGGGCATCGCCTATCACCTGGCCAAGGCAGGCTGGGACACGATGCTCATCGAGCGTGACGAACTGACATCGGGTTCAACATGGCATGCCGCGGGTCTGCTGCCGCTCTTCAACATGAGTTACGCGACGACCCATATCCACAAGTACTCCGTCGATTTCTACAAATCGCTAGAGGCAGAGACGGGTCTGAACGCGGGTTTCTACGTCGTGGGCAACCTTCGAATGGCTCAGACGCAGGAACGCATGGACGAGTACATGCTTTATTCGTCCGTCGCCGAAACCGCAGATGTCTACCATGAATTCCTGACGCCGGCGCAGATCAAGGACCGCTGGCCGCTTGTGCGCACCGACGATCTGAAAGGCGCGCTTTTCCATCCGCAGGATGGCTACATCAACCCCGCCGACGTGACACAAGCGATGGCCAAGGGCGCGCGTCAACACGGCGTGACGATCGAGCGTAAGTGGCAGGTCGATGGCTACAAGTGGACCGGGTCGGAATGGATCGTGACGCTTACGAAGATGGTCGAAAAGGGTGGGAACCTTGTACCCTCCGAGGAACAGACCGAGGTCCGCGCCGAGCATGTCGTGACCGCAACGGGCAACCACGCCCAGCGCACTGCGCGGCTTCTGGGCATCAAGATCCCGGCAATCCCGGTCGAGCATCAGTACATCGTGACCGAGCCGGACCCGATGCTGCAGGAGTACCGCAAGAACAATCCCGAACACCCGGTCCTGCGCGACGCGGACGCCAAGTGGTATGTCCGCGAAGAACGCGGCGGCTGGATCCTTGGGCCCTATGAGCAAGGCGCGCCCGCCCGCTTCCTCTACGACGTGCCGGAATCCTTCCGCGCCGACCTCTTCCCGCTCGATCTGGAGCGGATCGAGGAGGAATACATGTCGATGATCCACCGGTTGCCATCTTCGGAGACCGTCGGCCTCAAGGACGACTTCAACGGACCTATCTGCTACACGCCGGACGGTAACCCGCTTGTCGGCCCCGCCCCGGGCCTTCGCAACATGTGGCTCGCCGAAGGCTTCTCGTTCGGCATCACAGCGGCGGGCGGCACCGGCTACTACCTCGCTCAGATGATGACTGAGGGCGAGGCAGAGATCGACATGGCGAGCCTCGACCCCAAGCGGTACGGCTCGTGGATGACGACCGAATACGCGGCGCGGAAGAATGAGGAATGCTATTCCCACGTCTTCGTCCTGCATCACCCGGACGAAGAGCGCGAAGCCTGCCGTCCGCTCCGGACCGCCCCCGTATACGACCGCCAGAAGGCTCTGGGCGCACAGTTCGGCCAGGTGAATGGCTGGGAGCGTCCGAACTACTACGGTCCGAAGGACGCCCCTGAATCTTTCGACCACGACTCGCGGTCATTCCGCCGGGGCGCATGGTGGCAATATGCAGTGGATGAAGCGAAAGCGATCCGCGACACGGCAGGTCTGATCGACGCGACGGCCTTTACCAAGCACATCGTTCGCGGACCCGGAGCTACGGAATTCCTCGACTGGTTCACCTGCAACGCGCTGCCTAAGGTCGGCCGCATCAACCTGACATATGCGCTGACGCCCACGGGCACGACGCGTACCGAATACACGATCGTGCGGAACGGCGAAAACGACTACTACCTCGTCTCCGCCGGTGCGTGGACCGCCTATGACGCGGATTATCTGCGCAAGTCCGCCGAGGATTTCGTGGCCAATGGCGGCGGTTACGTCGACATCCACGATGTAACGACCCAGTGGGGCGTTTTCGCCATCGCTGGCCCGAAGTCGCGCGACATTCTGAAGGAGATCGTGAAAGACGCCGATCCCGAGACCGTTCTGTCCAACAAGCGTTTCCCATGGCTTTCGGCCCGCAAGATCGAGCTGGGCATGTGCCCCGTGAACGCGATCCGCGTGGCCTATACGGGCGAGCTTGGCTGGGAGCTTCACCACCCCATCGAGATGAGCTGCTATCTTTGGGATCTGCTCCTGAAGGCGGGCGAAAAGCACGGCATGAAACTCGTCGGTGCACGCGCCCAGAATTGGCTGCGGCAGGAGAAATCCTACCGCGCCTTCGGAACCGAGCTTGGCCGTGACGCCACGCCGATGGAAGCCGGACTCGACCGGTTCATCGACCTGTCGAAGGACTTCCAGGGCAAGCAGGCAATGATCGACACCGGCGTGCGCTCCAAGTGCGTAACCGTGCTGATCGACGGGCCGGACGACACCGATCCGTGGGGCAAGGAAGCAATCCTGCACGACGGAAAGAAGGTCGGACGCCTTACCTCGGGCGGTTACTCCGTAGCCTTCGGAAAGCAGATCGGCATGGGGTACGTGAGCCCGGAACTCGCCGCGGTCGGCACCAAGCTGAAAGTCAAAATTCTTCTGCAGGAATGGGACGCCGAGGTGGTCGAAGACAGCCCGTTCGACCCGAGCAACGAACGCATCCGCGTCAACGGTTGAACCTGACGAAGGGGCCGGGGACTTTACCCCCGGTCAGATAAGTGCTGAACGATTGGGTGGGGCCGGATTTCCGGCCCCTAACCCTTCGCGGCCGCGAGTTCGTCCCAGCAGGCCAACGCTGCTGCGGAATACATCAGCGTAGGGCCGCCACCCATCTGGATCGCCATGGCAAGAACATCGCCCAGTTCCTCGCGCGTAGCACCCGCCTTCATCAGCGCCTCGACGTGAAAGTTGATGCAAGGCTCGCAGCGCAGCGCCACGGCCATACCGAGCGCCACATATTCCTTTTCCTTGACCCCAAGGGGCCCATTCTCTTTCACCGCATTCGATAGCTGGGTGAAGCCGCTCGTCGCGGCTGGCACGGCCTTGTAGAGCGCGCGCAACTCGGCGCGCGTTCCTTCGATCTGTTTCAAATAGCTCATCGCAGTCTCCCGGGGTCAACCTTCCGGCCCCGGATCGCATGGAGGGTGCGGGCGGACCTTGACCTCAGTCAAACCGCCCGCCCGTTCATGTCAGAGACGCCGCCGAGCCAGCCAGCGCGACCAATCATCCTCAGACCCTCCAAAGGCATTGAGGTCGGCCTTGCCCTTGATGCCCGGAACGATGCCGGTGCCGGTGTACTGCCAGAAGCTCCAACGCTGTCCCGAGTAGATGTCGCGCGGGTGGCCCGCCACAGAACGCAGCCAGAATTCCTCGCCCGAAAGATTGGACAGCCCGTTGTCGCGCCAGAAATCTACAGTCGTGTAGATGACCGGACGCTGACCATAATGGGCGCCAACTATACGTTGGAAGGTCCGAATCTCGGCCCGCAGATGCGCCGGGTCCGGGCGGGTGCGGCAGGTCCGCGACTGGTGGTTCCACTCGATGTCGAGAACCGGAGGCAAAGCACCGCGGCTTCTGGGCACGTTGGCAATGAACCACTGCGCCTGCTCGGCCGCCGGACGGCAGAGATAGTAGAAGTGATAAGCGCCACGTGGCACGCCCGCGCGGGCAGCGTCTCGCCAGTTCGCCCTGAACATCGGATCAGAGTGATCGCCGCCTTCGGTTGCCTTGATGAAGGCGAAGGCAACGCCCGACTGCCTGACTTTGCGCCAGTTGATGTCACCCTGATAGCGCGACACGTCGATGCCATGGACCGGATGATGTGCGGGTGTCAGGCCGCTCCAGTCATAAGGATCGATGTCGCTGAAACGGTTCGGTATGCCGGAGACTTTACCCCCGCCACCACAACCGGTCACCGCGAGTAGTGCCGATATTATAAGAATCCGCCCGATAAATCCCATTCCGCTGTCCCCTGCTCGAGTTCTTGCTCTTTTCGCCAGAATGTCACGAAAAGCGTTTCGGCGAAAGAGTCTCGATCGTGGCGGCGCCAAGTTCTGACGGCCTGCCGGCCACGAGGTCCGCGAGAAGAAGGCTCGCTGCCGGAGCGGTCTGGAAGCCGTAGCCACCCTGCCCAGCAAGCCATAGAAACGCGGGTTCGCCGGGATCTCGGCCAATGACCAGAACCCGGTCCGGTGCGAAGGTCCTGAGCCCCGCCCAAGTCGCGATGGGACGCGTGACCGGCTCTGTCACATGCGCCTCGTACCGTGCGAGACCTTCGGCCAGCACCATGTCATCCGCCCAGGCGTCATGCGGATGGGAAGGGTCCTCCTCGGCCGGGGAGACGATCAACGCGCCGGCATCGGGCTTGGCGTACCAGCTTTCGCCTGTACCGAAGATCATCGGCCACGAAGCGACATCGCGGCCTCCCGGCGCAGCTATGCGCGCCATCGAACGGCGGAGCGGTGTGAGGCCCAGGGGGCGAACCCCCGCCATTTGCGCGACTTCGTCGGCCCAAGCCCCCGCGGCATTCACGAGGAAGCGGGCGGCGTAGGTTTCGCCATCAGCCTCGACCTGCCAACGGCCACGCTCCCGCGTGATGGCGGTGACGCGGGCGCCCGTCACGATGCGAGCGTCGCTGGCGCGCGCGACGCGGGCGAAGTTCTGGATGAGCCGGTCGGTGTCGATATCCCACGCGTGATCGCCGAAGGCGGTGAAAGCCACCGAGGCCGGGTCAAGGATAGGCACCATTGACCGCGCCTCATCAAGACTGATGTCGTCCATAGCCATCGACGTGCGATCGCCCTCAAACGCGGCTCGTTCGTCCCAACCGGCGACGAGCAACAAGCCCCGCTTGGAAAGGACACCGCCGCCCTCATCGCGAAGATGCTGCTCGCTTGCCTTGGACAGGTCGACAACCGGCGGAAGTCCGTAGTTCGGTTCGTAGAGCGCTGCCGACCGACCTGACGTGTGGTAGGCCAAGTGACCCTCAGCCTCCAGAAGCGTCACGGCGCCGAGTTGCGACAGGCGCGCCGCGGCGGAAACGCCTGCTATTCCGCCGCCGATGACGAGGAAGTCTGCGGTCATCGGATATGCCTCGGCGCGAAAGTCAGGTCACGCCGATTCAAGTAGCCCCCTGCCCTTCAGAAGTGGCTCCACGCCCGGCATTCGCCCGCGGAACGCAGTGTAGAGAGCATCCGGTTCCTCCGATCCACCGACCGAGAGGATGTGGGTCTCCAGCCGTTGCGCGGTCGCGGGGTCAAAAGGATCGCCAGCCTCGCGGAACGCGTCGAAAGCGTCGGCATCCATCACCTCGGACCACATGTAGCTGTAGTACCCCGATGAATAGCCGTCACCCGAGAAGACATGAGCGAAGTGCGGAGTCGCGTGGCGCATGCGGATCGCGCGCGGCAACCCGAGTTCGTCCAGTACGTTCTGCTGCACCGCCATCGGATCGGCGGGCGCCTCGCCTTCGTGGAAGGCGAGATCGACGAGCGCGGAAGCGAGGTATTCGACCGTCGCGAAGCCCTGATCGTAGGTAGTGGCCGCGATCAGCCGGTCGCGCAATTCCGCCGGGATCGGCTCGCCGCTCTTCGCGTGGCGCGCATGACGATCCAGCACTTCGGGCACTTCCAGCCAGTGTTCGTAGAGCTGGCTGGGCAATTCCACAAAGTCTCGCGCGACCGAGGTGCCAGAGATGAATCCGTAGGTGACGTCCGACAGCATCTGGTGCAGCGCGTGACCGAATTCGTGGAAAAGCGTGCGCGCGTCGTCCCAAGAAAGCAGCGCCGGTTCACCTTTGGAGGGCTTGGCGAAGTTGCACACGTTGACGACGATGGGGCTTTGTTCGCCGCCAAGCTTGCGCTGGGTCCGGAAGGCCGAGCACCACGCACCGGACCTTTTGGACGCACGGGCGAAATAGTCGCCTATGAAAACCGCGACATGCCGACCATTGCGCGTCACCTCCCACGCACGGGCATCGGGATGGTATAGCTTGGCGTCGATTGGACGAAAGCTGAGCCCGAAAAGCCGCTGGGCGCAATCGAACGCTGCCTCGATCATCGCTTCAAGCCCGAAGTAAGGCTTCAACTCTGCCTCGTCGAGGTCGTGCTCGGCCTTGCGCCGACGCTCGGAGTAATAGCGCCAGTCCCAAGGTTCGAGATCACCGTTGATCCCGTCATCGTGCATCATGCGCGCAAGGATCGCGGCATCGTTTTCAGCACGCGCCCGGGCGGGTTTCCAGACCTGCATCAACAGTTCGCGTACGGCATCGGGCCTCTTGGCCATCTCGGGTTCGAGCTTGTAGGCGGCGAAGCTTTCGTAGCCCAGAAGCTTCGCGCGTTCTTCCCTGAGCTTGAGGATCTCGGCGGCAAGCGCGCGGTTATCTGTATCGCCACCATTCGCCCCCCGCGCCGTCCATGCCTCATAGGCTTTCTCACGCAGGTCGCGGCGCGGCGAGAACTGCAGGAAAGGCACGATGAGAGAGCGGCTGAGCGTAAGGGCGTAGCCTTCATCGCCCCGTTCCTCCGCAGCGGCCTTCGCGCCCGCGACAACAAAATCGGGCAGGCCCTCGAGATCGGCCTCGGTCAGAGGCATCGACCAGTTGCGTTCGTCGGCGAGAAGGTTCTGAGTGAAGGCAGTGGACAGAACCGCAAGCCTTTCCTTCACCTCGGCCATGCGCTTGCGTTCTTCTCCGTCGAGACCCGCGCCCGCGCGGACGAACATCCGGTGGTAGAGTTCAAGCACCCTTAGCTGTTCCGGCATCAGGGCAAGCGTCTCGCGCGCATCCCAAAGCGTCTGGATCCGCCGGAAGAGCGCAGCATTCATCGTTACTTCGGACGAAAACGCCGCCATTTTAGGAGCGAGATCACGCTGCAGCGCTTCCCGCTCAGGCGTCGAATCCGCGCCGACCAGGTTGTAGAAGACGCCCCCCACGCGATCGAGCTCCTCCTCGGCCAGTTCCATCGCCTCTATCGTGTTGGCGAAGGTCGGAGCCTCAGGGTTGTCAGCGATCATCGCGATGTTAGCGCGCGCCTTGGCAAGCGCTGCATCGAAGGCGGGCGCGAAATCGGCGTCGCGGATCGCGGTGAAGGGTGGCAGGCCAAAGGGAGTTTCCCAAGGTCCTAGAAGCGGGTTGGTCATCGGTGCGGGCCTTTCCATCGGTCGAGCCCGCCCAATCTAAGTCGCTCGGTCGGGGCGCGCCAGTGTGACTCAACCAAGATCGTGAACACTTCTGACGCGGCGAGTGTGAAGCCGAAGGCGAACGCCCAATAGGGTCGGCGACGTCGCCAGCCGTCAGACCTGACCGCAGACCGGACAGCTCGGGCTTCGCTTCAGTGCGATCTGCCGGCTTTCTCCGTAAAGCGCGTCGTAAATCAGCATCCGGCCACGCAGGCCTTCGCCCGCGCCGGTGATCTCTTTGATCGCTTCGACGGCCATCATGGCGCCGACGACGCCGGGCAGCGCGCCCATCACCCCGGCCTCGGCGCAGGCCGGCGCGAGCCCGTCGGCCGGGCGGTCCGGAAAGATGCAGGCGTAGCAGGGCGCGCCGCGGGCGGGGTCGTAGAGGCTGATCTGCCCTTCCCACTGCGTGATCGCGCCGGAAATCAACGCCTTTCCTGCGGCGACTGCACCTGCATTCACCAGGTACCGCGTGTCGAAATTGTCCGACCCGTCCAGGATCAGATCGTATTCCGCAAAAAGGGCTGCTGCTTCTTCCTCGCCCAGCCTGCGATTGTAAGGTTTGACATTGATGAACGGATTGAGCGCTTTCATCGACGCCTCGGCCGAAAACACCTTGGGCTGTCCGATCCGGACATCTGTGTGGATCACCTGCCTTTGAAGGTTGGAGTTCGATACCTCGTCGTCGTCGATCACCCCGATCGTACCGACGCCGGCTGCGGCCAGATAGAGAAGCGCGGGCGACCCCAGACCACCGGCACCGACGACGAGTACCTTCGCCTCTTTGAGCCGCTTCTGGCCTGCTCCCCCAACCTCGCGCAAGACGATGTGGCGCGCATAACGGTCGAGTTCTGCTTCCGAAAAGGTACCGCCGGACGTGGCCGGGGCAGCAGCAGGCGCTGAACTCCGTGCCCGGTCCCAAAGCCGCATGACGCCCGCGCGGTAGAGCATCACAAGCGCCGCACCGAGCCCGAGCGCCGCCCAGGACCGCCAGTCTCCACCGAGAGCCCGCGCCAACGGGTGCCCTATGGGCAACAGCAAATGCGCGAGAAGGGCGCCTGCCCAGACAAGACCCAGCATCAGTGCGATCATGCGCGCGGGCAACTTCAGAACGATCCCCAGCGCCACAAGCCCCACCGCGATCAGAAAGACAGTCATCGCCGCCCCGTCGAGCCGAATCCGCCCATCCCGCGCGACGTCTCGCCCAGCGACGCCACCTCGGAGAAATCGGCCTGGACAACCGGTGCCACGATCATCTGCGCGATGCGCTCTCCGTGCGAGATCGTGAAAGGCTCCGCCCCGAGGTTGATCAAAAGCACTCCGAGCGGCCCGCGATAATCGCTGTCGATCGTTCCGGGAGTGTTGGGCAGCGATAGTCCGTGTTTCAGCGCGAGCCCCGAGCGCGGCCTGATCTGCGCTTCGAAACCCTCGGGGATCTCAATCCTCAGCCCGGTCGGCACGATGCGCCTCTCCATCGGCGCCAAGACAAATCCCGCCGGGCGCTCCTCTTCCGGCAGATTCGCGCGGATATCGGCCCCGGCAGCACCCGTTGACTCATAGGACGGCAAGGGCACCGAAGGGTCGGCCCAGTCCTCTCGCAGAACCCGGATGGTGGGACGCATGACTTGCCCTTTCACCTCAGCCGAGAGCCTCGGCGATGCGCGCCGCAAGCCGCCGCGCGACCTCGTCCTTGGGCAGGCGCGGCCATTCTTCCGACCCTTCCGCCGAAATCAGCGTCACCGCGTTTTCCGTCCCGCCCATGATACCTGTTTCGGGCGTGACGTCGTTCGCCACGATCCAGTCGCATCCCTTGCGCGCGCGCTTCGCCTCGGCATGGGCCACGACGTCGTTGGTTTCGGCCGCGAACCCGACAACGAGTTTCGGGCGCCCCTTCTTCTTACCTGCGACGGCCTTCAGGATGTCCGGGTTCTCGGCGAATTCGAGCGCCGGAGCTTTGCCCGAGCCGTCCTTCTTCATTTTGGTATCGGAGGCGTTCTCAACGCGCCAGTCCGCCACGGCCGCGGCGAAAACGGCCGCATCGGCGGGAAGCGCGGCCTCGACCGCCGTTAGCATTTCGGCGGCGGTCTGGACCGCCACCACCTCGACGCCACCGGGCGGCGGCACGACTGCCGGGCCGGTCACGAATGTCACCTTGGCGCCAAGATCGCGCAAGGCGCGAGCAAGCGCAGTCCCCTGCGCACCGGAGGACCGATTGGCGATGTAGCGCACCGGATCGATCGGCTCATGCGTCGGTCCCGAGGTCACGATCACGTGGCGGCCATTGAGGGGCCCGTCGCCGAGAACAGCTTCGACGCCCGCAACAATCTCCAGGGGTTCGGCCATCCGCCCCGGCCCGTATTCACCGCAGGCCATGTCGCCCTCGTTGGGGCCGACGAACCGGATGTCGTCGGCACGCAGCATAGCGATGTTTCGCTGCGTCGCGCGGTGCAGCCACATACGCACATTCATTGAGGGCGCGATCAGCACCTGCTTGTCCGTCGCCATCAGGAGTGTCGAGGCCAAGTCGTCGGCATGGCCGTTCGCCATCTTTGCCATCAGATCGGCAGTGGCGGGCGCCACGACGACAAGATCGGCCGCGCGGGACAGTTCGATATGCCCCATCTCTGCCTCGTCGGTCAGATCGAAGAGGTCTCGATAGCATTTTTCGCCGGCAAGCGCGGACGCTGTCAGGGGCGTCACGAATTCCTCCGCAGCCCGCGTCAGAACCGGCGTCACCGCAGCGCCACGTTCCTTTAGTCGCCGGATCAGGTCCAGGGACTTGTAGGCCGCGATGCCGCCGCCGATGACGAGAAGGATGCGCTTGCCCGAAAGCATGGGTGCCTCACTACTTGGGTGGACAAGGATTAGGTCGCCCCCGCCTTGAACACAAGCCGCGTAGGACATCACGGTCCGTGATGGCGAGCCCCACGAATATGAACGTGCGCGGAGATACGTGCGGGGCTAGACAGGAAAGAAACGGAGGCCGCCATGACCTATCACCTCGCCATCGGAGACCGCAGTTATTCAAGCTGGTCTCTCCGCGGATGGCTTCTGTTCGAGAAATTCGACATTCCGGTGAAGGTCCATACCGGCGTGATGTACACGCCCGATTTTCAGCGTCTTTTGTCGGAGTTCAGCCCAGCACGTCTGGTTCCCGCGATCCGCACCCCCGAGGGCGAAGTGATCGGTGAAACGCTCGCCATCGCCGAAACGCTCGCGGAACGCCACCCCGATGCGGGGATCTGGCCGGAAGACCCTGCGGCGCGCGCGATGGCGCGCTACATGTCCGCCGAGATGCATTCCGGCTACAACGCGCTTAGGTCGGACTGCCCGATGAACCTGCTGGTGAGCTATGAAGACAGTGCACCCCGCGAAGAGGTGCGCGCCGATCTTGAGCGGATCGCGCAGATCTGGGGACGTGCGCGCGACCGGTTCGGCTCCGGCGGTCCTTGGCTTTTTGGAGATTACACCGCGGTGGACGCGTTTTTCGCCCCGGTTGCAGCACGAATCGCGACCTACAACTTGCAGGTCCCCGAGGCCGCGATGGACTATGTGAACGCGCACTTGGCCGATCCATCATTCCGTCGCTGGCGCGCGATGGGCGTCGCACAGAACTACGTGCAGCCGAGCTATGCTAGACCCTTCGCAGAACGGCCGTGGCCGGGTCCCGCACCTCTTTACGCAGAACCGGCCGAGGGTCCCTCGGAAAACGAGGCTTGCCCATACTCCGGCAAGACTGTCACCGACTTCCTGCGCCTCGACGGAAAGGTCTGGGGGTTCTGCAACGCCTTCTGCCGCGACAAAACCCTCGCGGATCCGGAAGCGTGGCCTGCCTTCACGGCGATGATCGCGCGTTAACCATTCTTAAACCACGCCCGCTGTAGCCGTTAACCATCTTGAAGGGGACGGCAGATGGTCGCGCGCACCTACACGGTCGCATTCGAAGGCGTGGAGGCGCGCATCGTCGAGGTGCAATGCGCAGTCTCGGCCGGGATGCCCGCCTTTTCCGTCGTCGGCCTCCCGGATAAGGCGGTCAGTGAAGCACGCGACCGGGTGCGCGCCGCCCTGACCGCATTGTCGATCGCCCTCCCCTCCAAGCGGATCACAGTGAACCTTTCGCCCGCCGACCTGCCCAAGGAGGGGTCGCATTTCGACCTGCCGATCGCTCTCGCACTCTTGGCGGCGATCGACATCATCCCACGCGAGGATGCCGAAGCGACCGTCGCGTTAGGGGAACTATCGCTCGACGGACGCCTCGTGCCGGTCATCGGCGCGCTTCCCGCCGCGATGGCGGCGGCGGAAGAAGAGCGGACCTTGCTATGTCCGAAGGCCTGCGGGCCAGAGGCCGCCTGGGTCGGCGCCACCCCGGTGATCGCGGCTGGTTCGCTGAGCGACGTGCTTCGGCATTTCACGGGACAAGCGCCCATCGCACCGGCCGAACCGGGCGAGGTTGTCGGCACCGCCTCGGCCCGCGATCTGCGCGATGTGAAGGGACAGGAACGTGCCAAGCGCGCGCTGGAAATCGCGGCGGCGGGGCGGCATCACCTGTTGATGGTCGGAACACCGGGTTCCGGCAAGTCGATGCTGGCCGCGCGAATGCCCGGCATCCTGCCGCCCCTGACGGCGGTCGAAGCGCTCGAGACGTCAATGATCCATTCGCTTTCGGGACTGCTTGAGGAAGGCGGTATTAGTCGCACGCGGCCTTTCCGCGAACCCCACCACACGGCGTCGATGGCGGCGATCGTCGGCGGCGGGCGCGGCGCCAAGCCGGGTGAGATCAGTCTTGCTCATAACGGTGTTCTGTTCCTCGACGAGTTTCCCGAGTTTCCGCGTGCGGTCCTCGAAACACTGCGCCAGCCGATCGAGGCCGGCGAAGTCGTGGTTGCGCGGGCGAATGCCCATATCCGCTACCCCTGCCGCTTCCTGTTGGTCGCGGCGGCAAATCCCTGCAAGTGCGGCTATCTGAGCGACCCTTCGCGATCTTGCGCGCGCGTTCCGCAATGCGGGGAAGACTATCTGGGGCGCATCTCTGGACCGCTCATGGACCGTATCGACCTGCGCGTCGAAGTCCCGCCCGTCGCCTACACCGATCTCGACCTTCCCGATGCCGGCGAGGCCTCTGCTACGGTGGCGGAGCGTGTGGCGGCGGCGCGCTTGCGACAGACCGAGCGCTTCGAAGACCACCCCGGCATCCGAGTCAACGCGGATGCGGAAGGCCGGTTGCTGGAAGAGGTCGCGAGCCCGGACACCGAAGGGCGCGAACTTCTTGCTAAGGTGGCAGAGCGCTTCGGCCTTTCGGCCCGCGGCTATCATCGCATCCTGCGTGTCGCCCGCACCATCGCTGACCTTGCCGGGTCGGACGAGGTTCGCAAACCCCACGTGGCGGAAGCAGTCAGCTATCGGCTGAGCGTTCAGTCTGGCCGCTAGCTGCAGCGCCACTGGATCGCATGCGCGCCCGAAGGAACTTGGCCGCCGCACGCAGCGCATCATCGGCTTCCGGGATGCGCCTGATGAAGACGGGCCATGCATGGGGCGCGTCAGGCCAGACCTGCAGCTCTACATCCGCTCCTTCAGTCTTCAGCCGTTGGGCCAGGCGACGTGAATCGTCAAATAGGATCTCACTCCCAGAAACCTGGAACAGCACGGGCGGGCAGCCCGGAAAGTCCGCGAATAGGGGCGAGGCGCGCGGGTCGTCGGGTGGATGGTCCCCGAGTGCAAAGCGCACGAGGTCAGGCATCCGTTCAACCGGTAGAAACGCATCGGACACGGCGTTTTCGCGATAGGACTCGCCAGAGCCGGTGAGGTCGGTCCATGGGGAAAAGACGGCGGCCGCGCATGGCGGCGTTCCCAAGCGGCACAGATGCGACAAAAGAGACAACGCCAACCCGCCGCCCGCGCTATCTCCGGCGAGCAGAATGTTTCGAGGCAGGAAGCCCCGAGCGACGAGCGCGTTCCATGCTGCGAGAGCATCGTCCTGCGCCGCCGGATAGGGGTGTTCAGGCGCAAGCCGATAGTCGGGCGCGCATACCTGCACCCTCGTGCGGCGAGAAAGCTCGCTGAGAAGCCCGCGATGGGTCGCTGGCGATCCCGCGATAAGACCGCCTCCGTGGAAGTAAAGGATTACCGCGTTTGGCGCAGCCGGTTCCGGCTGAAACCACGTGAGAGGGGGGACAGGAGGTTCGGCCGGGACGCGCTCTGACCTGACGCCTCTTGCGCCGGCCAAGAGAAATCGCGCAGTGAGTTCGAACTCTCGCCGCGCGATCATCGGATCACGAGTGGCCCTTAGGTGAGATTTCGCGATCTTACGGAGAATAAGGTTAAGGAGACTGAGCCGAAGGCTCATTTTCCCGCCCGTCTCGCCTCTATCGCCTCCCAGATCAGTGCTGCTGCATTCGTCCCGTCGAAGCGCTCAAGCTCTTGCAGGCCGGTGGGCGAGGTCACGTTGATTTCGGTCAGCCAGTCGCCGATCACGTCGATGCCGACGAAAATCTGCCCTTTCTCACGCAGGATCGGGCCGATCGCCGCGCAAATCTCGCGATCGCGTTCGGTCAGCCCGACCTTTTCGGGCCGCCCGCCGACATGCATGTTCGAACGCGTCTCGCCCTCGGCTGGAATGCGGTTGATCGCGCCGACAGGCTCGCCGTCAACAAGGATAATGCGTTTGTCGCCTTTGGTGACGGCGGGGACATATTTCTGCGCGATCAGCGGTTCCCTGTTGATGCCGATGAAAAGCTCGTGCAGCGACGCAAGGTTGCGATCACTCGGATCGAGGCGAAACACGCCCGCGCCGCCGTTGCCGTAGAGCGGCTTGAGAATGATGTCGCCATGTTGCGCCTTGAAGTCACGGATCGCGCTCAGGTCGCGCGCGATCAGCGTCGGCGGCGTGAGTTCGGGGAAGTTGAGGACCAGCAGCTTTTCCGGGTAGTTGCGCACCCAGAAGGGATCATTCACCACAAGAGTCTTTGGGTGGATCATGTCCAGAAGATGTGTCGTCGTGATGTAGCCCATGTCGAATGGCGGGTCCTGGCGCAGCCAGACCACGTCCCATTCGGCTAGATCGATTTCCGTCTCCTCGCCGAGGGTTACATGGTTGCCTTTCTCGCGCCTCAACTCGATCGGCCAGCCATGGGCAAGAACGCGCCCCTCGCGATAGATTAGCCGTCCGGGTGTGTAGTAGAAAAGATCGTGCCCACGCTCCTGCGCTTCGATGGCGATGCGAAAGGTTGAATCGGCGTTGATATCGATCCGCTCGATCGGGTCCATCTGGATCGCAACCTTGAGTCCCATGCGCATACGCCCCTTGCCTAGTCAGCCGGGCCGATTGATGACCGAGGAGGCCGCAGGATGCAATGCGCGATCAGAACACGAAGGCGTTCTCGACGATTTCGATGCGTCCGGTTCCGTCAACCAGCGCGACCTCGAAAGCGACCTCCGTATCCTGACCGCTCGGCTCCCCCGAGATGAATTCGGACGCGGCGGCGTAGATGCGGCGCATCTGATTGGCCGACAGCCGTTCGGCCGCAATCGCGAAAGTTTCAGCGCGCTTGACCTCGACGACGACGATCCGCGCATCATCGCGAAGGATCAGGTCTATCTCGCCACCCTTCCCGCGCCAGCGGCGGGATGCGATCTGGTAGCCGCGTGCAATATAGTGCGCCTCAACCTGCTCTTCCGCGACCCGGCCGCCATGATACGCCCGCGCACCCGTCAGCTGTCGACGGCGAGTTTCAGGGCGATCTGGTAAACCTGCCGGCGCGGCAGGCCCAGCGCCTCTGCCACGATGCCCGCCGCGTCCTTGGTTGAATGACATTCCAGCGCCTCCCTCAGCATCGCTTCGATTTCGGCTGGATCGGCCGCTCTCGCCGATGCCCGATCCACGAGGACGACGATCTCGCCCTTGACCGAGCGATCCGCAAACGCCGCCGAGAGTTCGGCGAGCGTGCCGCGTGTCACCTCTTCGAACTTCTTGGTCAGTTCTCGGCAAACAACTGCATTTCGATCCGGCCCGCAGGTTGCCGCCAAATCGCTTAACAATCCCTTAAGGCGCTTGGGCGACTCGTACAGCACCAGTGTTGCGGGGATCGCGACAAGCTCGGCCAACCACGATTTGCGCTGCCCGCTCGCGGTGGGTGGAAAGCCGGCGAATAGAAACCGATCCGAAGGCAGACCTGAAACCGTCAACGCCGCCAGAACCGCCGAGGGTCCCGGCGCGGACAGCACACGGGACCCCGCGGCGATGGCGGCACGTGCAAGCTGGTAGCCCGGATCCGCAACAAGCGGCGTGCCTGCTTCGGACGCGTATGCAACCGACTTTCCTTGGGCGAGTGCGGCAAGGATCTTGGGGCGCATGCGCTCTCCGTTGTGGTCGTGGTAGGCGAGAAGCGGCCTGTCACCGACCGCGATGCCATGAATGTCCATAAGGTGCCGCAAAGTCCGCGTGTCTTCCGCGACCAGGACGTCGGCCCCCGCCAATATGTCGAGCGCTCTCAACGTGATGTCCCGGGCCGCGCCGATCGGCGTGGCGATGAAGTGAAGCCCCGGTTCGGGTGTCGCGCCTTGGCCGGTCATTGCCGTCCTTCCTGCTCTTGCGTTTACTTGGCGCGCAGGAGCGCATAGTCTCGCAGCGGTAGTGTCGCCATTCTAGATCAGCCCAACCCGAGACCGGATCGAGGACAAACACATGTTCACTGTTTTGAGTACCCGCCGCAAGGCATTGAGCCGCGCTGCGTTTTTTGCCGCCGCCCTTCTGCTGTCAGCCTGTCAACCGCAGCCATCCAGCCGCGGACCGAGTCTCGAAGCCGGCGCGCCTGTTCAGGTCGCGATGATTCTCCCGGGTGGTTCGGGCAATTCGAGCGACGAAGTCCTCGCGCGCAACCTCAAGCGGGCGGCCGATCTCGCGATTGCCGATCTCGACGGGGTCAAGATCGACCTGCGCGTCTACAATGCGGGCGCCAGTCCGGCGACCTCCGCCGCGATGGCGCGGCAGGCGGTCGACGAGGGCGCCAAGATCATTCTGGGTCCGGTGTTCGCCGAATCCGCCAATGCCGCAGGCGTGGCCGTTGCGGGATCAGGCGTTAACGTCCTGTCCTTCTCTAACAATACCGAAATCGCGGGCGGCAACGTATTCGTGCTCGGCGCCACCTTTGAGAATACCGCAAACCGGCTCGTGCGCTATGCGGCGCGCGCAGGCAAGAACCGGATAATGATCGTGCATGATCAGACCCCAGCAGGCGAACACGGGCGGCGCGCGATCGCCTCTGCTGCCTCCGGGTCCGGTGCGAGCGTCGCGGGCATCACGAGCTACGAGTTCTCTCAGCAAGGCGTGATTGGGGCCGCTCCATCCATCGCCGCGTCGATCAAGGCCACGGGCGCGAACGCGGTTTTCTTCACAGCCGACACGGCGGGGGCGCTTCCGCTTCTCGCCCAGCTTCTGCCTGAAGCTGGCGTCAGTTCGCAATCGGCCCAGTTCATGGGCCTGACGCGTTGGGACATTCCGTCCGCCACTTTGTCGATGCCGGGCGTTCAGGGCGGTTGGTTCGCGCTCCCGGATCCGGGCATGACAAACCAGTTCGAATCCCGCTTCAAGGCCGCCTACGGCGAAGCGCCACATCCCATCGCCGGCCTTGCCTATGACGGCATAGCCGCTGTCGGTGCGCTTGCGAAGCGGGGCAGGTCCAATGCACTAAGCGCATCCTCGTTGACGCAAGGCGCGGGTTTTGCCGGTGTGAACGGTGTCTTCCGGCTTCGTCCCGATGGGTCCAACGAACGTGGCTTGGCAATCGCTCAAATCCAGAATGCACGGGTGGTCATAATTGACCCTGCTCCAAGAAGCTTCGGTGGCGCGGGATTCTGATCCGGAGGGTTTCGTCCCCCCGGCCGGCCTTCCCGCCGCCATCGCAGACTTTCCGATCTTCAACACGGCACTGTTCGTGGAGGCGCTCACGGCTGACGTGAGCGCCATTGAAGACGTGCGCGAGCAGCGGGCGGCGATCGTCAAAGCGCTCGCCGAAGCGAGAAACCAGACAGCAGAGGCCATTTCCGAAGACCTCGCAACCCATCCTCGTGCGGCGCTCGTCACAGTGAGAGCGCAGTCGTCCCTGACCGACGCGATCGTCCGCTGCGTCTACGAAATCGCGGCCGGGACGCTGCATCCGATGTCGAACCCGACAGAAGCCGAACGCATGGCCGTTCTCGCCGTTGGCGGGTACGGGCGCGCTGAAATGGCACCACATTCGGATGTGGATCTCCTGTTCCTCACGCCTTGGAAGATGACCGCTTGGACCGAGAGCGTCATCGAGTCGATGCTCTACATCCTTTGGGACCTGCGCCTGAAAGTTGGCCATGCGAGCCGGACGGTAAAGGACTGCCTGCGCCTGGGCCGCGAGGACTACACGATCCGCACCGCACTTCTGGAGCGGCGTTTCATCGTTGGATACGAGCCGCTCGCCACAGAGCTTCGCACGAAACTGCGAAATGACCTTTTCAAGAATACAGGCGCGGAATTTATCGAAGCGAAGCTGGCCGAACGCGCAGATCGTCACAAGCGGCAAGGCGGCCAGCGCTACGTGCTCGAACCCAACGTGAAAGAGGGCAAGGGCGGTCTCAGAGACCTGCAAACACTCTACTGGATCGGCAAGTACATTCACGGGGTGCGCAGCGCGGCCGAACTCGTCGATCAAGGACTTCTCAACCGCGAGGAATTCGAAACCTTCGCCGCGGCAGAGGATTTCCTCTGGGCGGTCCGCTGCCATTTGCACCTCATCGCCGGACGGGCACAGGACCAGTTGATGTTCGACCTACAGGTCGAGGTCGCAAACCGGATGGGCTACGCCGACAGCGGCGGGCGGCGAGCGGTCGAGCATTTCATGCAAGACTACTTCCGCCATGCGACACATGTCGGCGAACTGACGCGCGTATTCCTCACCACGCTCGAGGAGCGTCACGTCAAGAAGGAGGCGCGGCTGACAGGCTTTCTTCGCCGCCGCCGCAAGACACGCGAAGGGTTCCGGATCGACAAGGGGCGGATCAACGTCTCTGATCCGAAGTCGTTCCTGAAGGACAAACTAAACCTTCTAAGGCTTTTTGAAGAGGGGCTGAGAACAGGCAATCTGATCCATCCCGAAGCCATGCGGCTCGTGTCTCAGAACCTCGATCTCATCGACGATGAGATGCGCGAGGACAAGGAAGCCACGCGGATCTTCCTTGACCTGCTTCTCAAGCACGGCAACCCCGAACGCGCGTTGAGGCGGATGAACGAATTGGGCGTGCTGTCAGCGTTCATTCCGGAATTCGAGCCGATCGTCGCGATGATGCAGTTCAACGTTTACCACCACTACACGGTGGACGAACACACGATCCAGACGATCTCGACGCTTGCCCAGATCGAGCGGAAGGAGCTGATCGAGGCCCTGCCGCTTTCGTCTTCGATCCTTGAACAGGGATTGAACCGGCGGGTGCTTTATATCGCGCTCCTTCTCCATGACATCGGAAAGGGCCGGCCAGAGGATCACTCGATCCTCGGCGCCCAGATCGCCCGAAAGGTCGCGCCACGGCTGGGGCTGAACGCCGAGGAATGCGAAACGGTCGAATGGCTCGTACGCTACCACCTCTTCATGTCCGACATGGCGCAAAAGCGCGACATCTCCGACCCAAGGACGGTCCGCGATTTCGCGAAGATCGTGAAGACGCGCAAGAAGCTGGACCTTCTGACGGTACTTACGGTCTGCGATATTCGCGGCGTCGGGCCGAACACCTGGAACAACTGGAAAGCCATGCTTCTGCGCCGGCTCTACGCAGAGACGGCCGAAGCGCTCGACGGCGGGCTCGAGTCGATCAACACCGGAAAACGCCAGGCCGAGGCGAAGCGCGCGCTGCGCGAGGCACTCACGGGCTGGAACGCGAAGGATGTCCGAAAGGAAACCGCGCGCCACTACGATCCGTACTGGCAGGGGCTTTCGACGGAAACGCAATGCGTCTTCGCCGAGCTTCTGCGCGACATTCCGGACGATGCGATCCGGATCGACATCAAGCCCGACCTCGATCACGACGCGACCCGGGCCTGCTTCGCGCTGGCTGACCATCCGGGCATCTTCTCGCGCCTTGCCGGTGCGCTGGCGCTGGTCGGTGCCAACGTTGTTGATGCGCGGACCTATACCTCCAAGGACGGCTACGCGACGGCGGTCTTCTGGATTCAGGACGCCGAAGGTCATCCCTACGAAACGGCTCGCCTGCCCCGCCTCAGGTCCATGATCGAAAAGACGCTGAAGGGCGAAGTCGTCGCACGTGAGGCGCTGAGGGACCGCGACAAGATCAAGAAGCGCGAGCGGCAGTTCAGGTTCCCGACCTCGGTCACTTTCGACAACGAAGGGTCCGAGATCTATACGATTATCGAGGTCGATACCCGTGATCGGCCCGGTCTGCTCTATGACCTCACGCGGACGCTAGCCGCGAACAACATCTATATTGCCAGCGCCGTGATTGCGACTTATGGGGCACAGGTCGTCGACAGCTTCTACGTCAAAGATATGTTCGGCCTGAAGCTGCACACGAAGGCGAAGCAGGACGCGCTTGAAAAGAAGTTGCGCCAGGCAGTCACCGAAGGCGCGGAGCGGGCAAGAGGCGAATGAAACCAATTCGGTTGATCCGGGGCTTCCTGACGGTCGGAGCCTGGACACTCTTGAGCCGTATCGCAGGCTTTGTCCGCGACGTGCTGATCGCCGCATATCTCGGGACCGGACCGGTAGCAGAGGCGTTCCTCGTCGCATTTACCTTGCCCAACATGTTCCGCCGCTTCTTCGCAGAGGGTGCGTTCAACACGGCGTTCGTTCCCCTGTTTTCGAAGAAGCTTGAATCCGGAGAGGACGCAAAGCGCTTCGCGGAAGACGCGTTTTCCGGCCTCGCCTTCGTCGTGCTCCTCGTCACGATCGTGGCGATGGTCGCTATGCCTTGGCTCGTTCTTGCGATGGCTGGCGGTTTTGCGGGCGACGAAAGGCTTCCCCTCGCGGTCGAATACGGGCGGATCTGCTTTCCCTACATCCTGTTCATTTCGCTAACCGCGCTTCTTTCAGGGCTTCTGAACGCTGGGGGAAGGTTCATCGCGGCGGCGGGCGCGCCCGTTCTTCTGAATGCCATCTTCATCGCGGCTATGCTTGTCGCCGCCCATCGCGGCTGGGACATGGGGCTGACGCTTTCCTGGGCGACGCCCATCACCGGCTTGGCGCAGCTTGCGCTGGTCTGGGTGGCCGCGGCGCGTATGGGCTTTGCCCTGAAACTTCGGCGCCCCAGGATGAGCCCCGATCTACGGCGTCTTCTGATCATCGCTGCGCCGGCTGTGCTTGCGGGCGGCGTAGTCCAGATCAATCTGCTTGTCGGCCGTCAGGTGGGAAGCTTCTTCGACGGTGCGATCGCCTGGCTCAGCTACGCGGACAGGCTTTATCAACTCCCGCTGGGTGTCGTCGGCATCGCCATCGGCATCGTTCTGCTGCCGGATCTCTCGCGGCGCCTGAAGTCCGAGGATATCGGCGGCAGTCGGCACGCCCTGTCGCGCGCTACGGAGTTCGCGCTTTTCCTGACCGTGCCGGCGGCTGTCGCGCTGGTCGTGATCCCCATCCCGCTTATTTCTGTCCTCTATGAACGCGGCGCATTCGGCGCCGCCGATACAGGTCCGACGGCGCTCGCGCTCGCGGTCTATGGTCTCGGCCTGCCCGCCTTTGTGCTACAGAAAGTGCTCCAGCCGCTATATTTCGCACGCGAAGACACCAGGACGCCATTCCGCTACGCGGTCGTCTCGATGATAGTCAACGCGGCGCTTGCCATCGGGCTGGCACCCTTCTTCGGCTTCATCGCGGCGGCACTCGGCACGACGATCGCGGGCTGGGCGATGACCTGGCAGCTCTGGCGCGGATCACGCAGCATGGGCGAAGCCGCGCACCCTGACAGCAGGCTAAGATCCCGCCTGCCCCGAATCCTTGTGGCCTCTCTCGCAATGGGCATCGTTCTTTGGGGAATGGCGAGCCTTCTTGCGCCGCAGCTGTCGGCTGCGGGCCATCGCTACTGGGCGCTCACGTTGCTGGTCGTGGCCGGCATGGCAGTCTACGGCATTGCCGCCTACGCGATCGGCGCCTTCAAGTTTTCCGATTTCCGAGCCGGACTGTCGCGTCAGCGCTGACGGATCACGCGCAAAAGATGCGCAGGTCCGCCCGGCCCCACGACGAATGACAGACAGAAACCCGTCGCAAAGCCCGCAAGATCCGCGATCCAGTCAGGCGCGCCACCGAAGATCGCGCCAAAGAGAAGCTGTATCCCAAGCAGAAATCCGATCAGCGTGAAAGCGCCCGCGCGGTTGGCGTGCTCGGCCCCGAGTTTGGCCCACAGGATGAACGTGAACGCGCCGATTAGCCCGTATGCGCCCGGATAACCACCGTAGAGCGAAACCTGGAGCCCGGGGACCAGCGAGTAGGCGATGCCACCCGCAATCACGGCTCCAAGGAAAATCGCTAGCACCGCCCAACCGCGATAGACCTCGCCCACGAACTTTCCGAGTGCGAGAATGAAGACTGTTGCGAACAGCGCATGGGTGAAATTGCCGTGGACGAACGCATAGGTCACGAACCGCATCGCGTAGTCGAGGTTGAAGCGGCCATCGGCAAGCATCTGGTCGAGCATCAACGGCGACAGCGCAAAACGCTGGAGCGCATCGGCTCGCCAGCCGATCGCATCAGGCCCGCCGGCAATCCCGTAGCTGCCCACGCTCAGTACGATCTCCATCGCCACAATCGGCAGAACCAGAAGCCACACGACCGGCGGTAGGGGATTGACGGGGTGTTCATCGTAGCCGTCGCGCATGGGGGCTCCTTGTTGACGGGGCTTTGACCCTGCGATACGCGAGCGGGACAGAAAACTCCAGATGGAGACGGGCATGACTTCGGCGCCGAATGCAAAGTTCAAACCGCGCATCTTCTCGGGCATCCAGCCTTCGGGCGGGCTGACGCTGGGCAACTACCTCGGCGCGCTGAAGCGTTTCGCCCAGTTGCAGGGCGACCAGTTCGAGACGATTTACTGCATGGTAGATCTGCACGCGATCACCGTCTGGCAGGACCCCGAAAAACTGCGCTCGCAAACGCGCGAGGCGGCAGCGGCGTTCATTGCGTCGGGCGTCGACCCCAAGCGATCGATCCTGTTCAACCAGAGCCAGGTTTCCGGGCACGCACAGTTGGCGTGGATTTTCAACTGCGTGGCACGTCTGGGCTGGATGAACCGCATGACGCAGTTCAAGGACAAGGCGGGCAAAAATGCTGAGAACGCCTCGCTCGGCCTCTATGCTTATCCGTCGCTTATGGCCGCCGATATCCTGCTCTACCACGCGACACATGTGCCGGTGGGCGAGGACCAGAAGCAGCACCTCGAACTGACGCGCGACATCGCGACGAAGTTCAACCACGATTTCGGCGTGGACTTCTTTCCGATCACCGAACCCCTGATTGAGGGACCGGCGACGCGCGTGATGAGCTTGCGCGACGGGTCGAAGAAGATGTCGAAATCCGACCCCTCGGATGCGAGCCGGATCAACCTGACCGACGACGCCGACACCATCGCGCAGAAGTTCCGAAAGGCACGTACCGATCCCGAACCTCTGCCAGAGACCTACGAAGGGTTGAAGGACCGGCCCGAGGCAAGGAACCTTGTCAATATCTATGCCGCTCTCGCCGACGAAACGCCCCAGAAGGTTCTGGCCGCTTTCGCGGGTCAGGGCTTCGGTGCGTTCAAGCCGGCGCTTGCTGATCTGGCGGTGTCAAAACTCGACCCGATCGCGACCGAAATGAAGCGTCTGGTGGCCGATCCCGCCGAAATCGACCGCATCCTCGGCGATGGCGCAGAGCGCGCCGATGCGATTGCCGCGCCGATCCTCGCGGATTGTCACGACATTGTCGGCTTGATCCGGTCGCGGCAGGGCTGATCTGGCGTCACGGAACGGATTCAATCTGGGCATAGGCTCACCCTGCCCGTCCTCGAATCGCATTGTGCCGCCATCTCGCTCGGCACGAAATCGGGCCCTCACGAGCCGCGCTCCCCCGCGGCTCGGAGCCCCTGGCCCAAAGGTCAGGGGT
>CBDUOT010000014.1:0-44944 GCA_965368915.1 uncultured Rhodobacterales bacterium
GGGCTACCGCCCTCCGGCCCCGGAAAGCATCGTCCCGATGGACCAGAGACCCACACTGCACTAACAATCAAACCAGACCACCCGATGGGGGCACGCCAAGGACAGCGTCGGGATCAGCGTCGAATATGAACGGGCCGCCAAACCACTTTTCGTGGAAGACCTTCGACATGGGTGCGTTGTGCTGAACGAGCGCTTCGATGGGCGAAAAAGGACCGGAGCAGACTTGGCGGCTGAGCCATGCCGCGCTGGCCAGCGTCCCTTCATTCGACAATCGCATCCCCAGGCTCCGTTCGCCTGGTCGGTGAGAATGAAAAGCGTACCGTGGGGATGGCCAGGTAATCTTTGATGAAGTCATTTGGTCAAAGCCGGGTGAGGCTTCGAGCCACGAGCCTGCGTATTTGGCTTCGGTGGCGCAGGATTTGACACCGTAGAAAACGCCCATCGAAAATCGGACAATGCGAACTAAAGCTGGCAAACTGACGATATGATTGACGCAACGATGATGAAGGCGGCAGTCTTCCACCGATACGGCCCACCGGAGAGGCTTTCGCTTGAGGAGGTGCCGATCCCGCACCCGGCTGCGGGCGAGATTAGGATCCGGGTCGTCGCGACAACGGTAGGCCGCACCGACACCGCCACGCTTCGGGCTCATCCGTTCTTCGCAAGGGCGATGACTGGGCTTGTACGCCCGAAGATGCAGACGCTCGGCATGGATTTTTCCGGGATCGTCGATGGGCTGGGCGAGGGCGTGACAGATTTCCAGCAGGGCGACAGGGTCTTTGGACTTTCGCCAGAGAAATTTGGCGCCCACGCCGAGTATTTATGCGTGCCCGCCGACGGGGCGGTCGCCCGCATTCCCGGAGGTATTCGGTTCGACGAAGCGATAGTGGGCGAGGGTGCATGGTATGCAGACTCGACCGTCAGACTGCTCTCGGAGGGTCAACGCTGTTTAGTCTACGGCGCGTCCGGCGCCATCGGAACCGCGGCGGTTCAACTCGCAAAGGCACGTGGTGTCCAGGTGGCGGCCGTCGTTGGAGGGCGACACCTGGACCTTGCGGAGCGGCTCGGCGCGGACATGATTATCAACTACGAAGAGGAAGACTTCACTGCCATCGGTGAAACCTTCGATCTGGTTCTAGATGCCGTGGGGAAGACCTCGTGGTTTGCTTGCCGTCCTCTGCTCAAGAAGGGCGCGATATTCGCCGCAACTGACCTCGGTCCCGCGTGGTCGAACATTATCCTTGAAGCGTGGTTCAGAATGACGGGAACCCGGCGAGTACGCATACCTTTTCCCGAAGATGCGCCGGGCTTCGTACGTAAACTCGCGGATATGATGGAGGCCGGGCAATTTCGGGGGGTTTTCGACCGCAGCTATCCCCTCGAAGATATTGTTGAGGCATTCCGTTATGTCGAGATGGGACAGAAAACCGGGATCGTCGCGATCGAAGTTCAATAGCGCTGTACCGCCGGACCCGAAGGCTTCAAGAAACACCCGGGCGGCCCGTGGTGCTTGAGTTCAGCAGTTCGGGCCGCTGTCCGCTTTGCCCCCAGGGATTCCAACAGCGGCGATACTCGGCATCAACTGACAAAGCAAATACACGAATGCAATTGCCTCGGGGGTCCAGCGTTCTGCTACTTGGCTTGCCGCCACTCCAAAGCTGGTTTGCCACCGTTCAGCCTGTAGGCGATCGCTTGCAGGATTACGCCGTTGGTGTTGGCGTCAGAGTAGTTCTGCTCGGCCCGCCCGGACGAAGAGAAAACGCCAGGAGCGAAGCCCAACGAAAACCCCTTTGCGTTTCGTCTCACATGCTCCAGCACCAGATCCGTGTATTCGCCGGGCCGGGTCACTTGCCAAAGAAATGCAGCCTTGCTGCTGACCTGATCGACGGCTCTTTGAAATCCTCTGGTCTTGAAGCGGGGGGAGGTGCTGAGCGTTTCGAAGGTCCAATGCGCCTTCTCGTCGCCGATCTGGTAGCCTTGGTACACGAACCATGGTTCGCGGTCGATCGGCACTTCCGAAACACAGACGAGCTTGCCGGTCGCCTGATGCTCCGAGAGCTGCGCGGCAAAGAGCGCTTCGGCGCTTGCCCGGGCTAAGGGCGAAAACCCCAGCTCCACAGCTTCGAGAAGATGTGGTTCTGTTCCAATGGGCCCCAAGTCCGCTACTTCGTGAAGAATTTCGACGTCCACATCGACACCGGATCCCGTCAGCGCCAATTTGTATGGCGCGGCCGTCTCGAAGCCCCACAGACCGAACGCGCGGGAGATATATCCAGCGTAGTTGGATCGGAATGCGCTTGTCATGCGGCTGCCCTGAACGGTCTGCGGCACTCCGTCCTTGAAGGTCTCGGCCAGGTCCCAGCGTGACACGATGTCCGGGACCGCAAACCCGCCATCGGTGAAACCATCCAGAACCTTCAGCGCGATGAGCAGTCTGGCGGTATCGCTCGCGTTGTAGGCATCCTTTCCGCCTTCTGCGCCCGTCGTCGATGTTACACCCTTGGGAAGACGCAGGTTTTCAAAAGAGCCGTCCGCAAGGTGACCCAGGATCTTCTGTGTTCGTTCGTCGAAATCGCTTTGATCGATTAGGCCAATGGATCGCGCACTGATTGTTGCGAGTATCTGGCTTCCAATGTCCCACATCGTGGCGAAGTTGTAGCGTTCGACGGTCTCACCTTCTGTCCATGCGGTCGCGGATACGAGGCCGGTTTTAGGATCCGAAAGCTGGTCAAAGAAAGACCAGGCCAGTTTGGCGTCTTCAAGCAGCAATTCGCTTTCGGCCTTGTCCTGTGTCTGCGAAGTTGGACGAGCAGGAAAGCGCCGCGCAATCTTGGTCAACCGTAGCGGTTCGTCGCCGTCAGTGAGCATCCTTGCATGCTGGTCCAGGTTCATGGCCTTCATGCCCGGCGTTGCGGCAAGTCCTGATAAAGCGTTTACCAAAGCCTCGCCGTCTGCCGGCGCGGCAATACTGCTGCTGCGGATCAGCAGCACGATGTCTTCCGCCTCCGCAAGATTTTGCCCGAGGTCGGCCTTGAGATCCTCGCTTCGCCGGATGGGCGGATTGCCCTCGTGGATATGGTCCACCGGAATACGCAGCACTCCATCTGTATCAAGACCGATACGGCTCGTGTTTTCTGGTGAGAGATCCAGGATCACATCGAGCCCACCTGCCAACTTTACCGGCAAAGGGTTTTCTTGCCCGTCCAGCGCGATACAAGCCATAGACGAAGGCGCAACGGCCGGGCTTGGAGCGGACGATAAGGCGACAGATTCTGGGAGAGCTGTTTCTGCTTCTTCCGAATTTGGACTTGAGGCGAGCCAGCAGATGCTGGGCGGTGTTTCGTCCGTGTTGTTCACATCTGCAAGAGAAGCATCCGCCGTTGCATCGGGCACATTCCGAATTTCGGTAAACGGCAAACCCGCCTTGCGCAGCAGTGCGAGGAAATCCTTGAACGTCTCGCTTGGATTTGTCGCATCAACGAGCAACACAAGCCGCCTCTCCGGTGCTTCGCCAGACCTTAGACGAAGCTCTGTCGGCAGCGTCATAAAGAACCGGCCGGGTGATGCGACCGATGCGAAGGCGTCTCCGAGGTTGGCGCCTGCCTGGAAGAAGCCATCTTCCCCTGACGAAAAGTCGTCTGGAAACGGCGCGACAACGACGACGAGATCTTGATCCGCGACCCCACCCAGTATGGTATTGGCTATGTCCTGCTTCGAACTTCCGATGGAAATGCGACGCCCGCCGAAGATCTGCTGTGTTCCCTCTTTCGTCTTCCATGCCACGGTTTCAGCCGCCTCAGTCTGCAGCAAGACCGAGCTTCGAAATCCGGCACTCCTGACACCTTCAATCAGTGGTGGAATGGACGCAGTTACCTCGGTCGCAACGGACAGAAGCTTAAAGGGAGGCTCATCGGATCCCCGAAAGGGCGCGATACAGCGTCGGAAATCAGTCTGCACATCGCTCGCCCGGCGCATCGCGAAAAAGCCACGAGGATCCGCCAGATCGGAAACCGTCAGAACAATTTCGACCAGGCCTCTGTAATCTGTGCGCAAGCGGGCGAATAGTTCACAGAGCTCGCGATTTTCTTCCAAGCGTTTGCCACTACTGTCTTCCGTCCGTACCAAGCAGCCGACGGGAACAACCTGCGAGACGATTGGGTCGATAAATGAAAACAGCAAGGGGGCTGGCGTCGAGGGCGAAATGCCATCGAGCAGAAGCATCAACGGCTTTGCGTTCGAAGCTAGAGTGCCGGACGGCGTCAACGTGCCGAACGCGAATGGCGCCCCGGCCATTACACGCTTCAGGAAGCCCCTGCGCGTAGTTGTCATGCGTCTTTGTACCTGATTGTGAGCGCCCGGATCACCATACCTTCGACGGAAAGTTTTCCAAGACATCTATGCAACATATTGATCCGGCTCGTTGATTGAAATCAATGTTTCTCACATGCCCTTCGCTGAATATGTTGTAAAGGTGAACCGGGCGATGCAGGTTGGGTAAAGTTATCAGTTTGAATACCAAGCAATCACCTGAACCCAGAAAACCGACGCGGCAGATTTTTCATGATCCGACGCGGCATCGCTTCTTTCTGGTGCTTTTTCTCGCGGTAGTCTTCGGCGTGGCTGTTGCAGTCTGGGCTGTTGCCTTCAGCTATGGGCTGTACCGTTCGAATTTGACATCTTCCGATCAAGCCGGTGTATCGACGGCCAAGGCACCGGCCGAAGTCAGCACAGCGGATTCAATCGCAGATCGCGCGGCTCCGGTTGCCGGATTGCCGGCGGGAGACTTCAGCACCGCGGAAGCGGTCGGCGCGGGTGAAAAATCGACCGGGCCCTCATGGACCGCGCCAGACCTGGAAATCCACGCATTTGTCCCAACATGGTCATTGGCGGCCTTCGCATCAGCAGAGTCTCACATCGCGTTGATCGACGTGTTGATGCCGGAATGGCACGAAATCGACGAAGAACGAGCGGTTCTCGCCCGCACAGTTGGCGTGCGAAGTGACGAATTCCGTCGGTTCGTAACGGACAACCGGCAGGGGCTGGAACTGATGCCCGTCGTGCGTCTGTTCGAGGCACATCCAGACCGAGTGACCGAGTTCCTGAGTGCCGCTGAGTTGAGAGGGTCGCTCATCGCGTCGACCGTTAACACGGTGCTGCGCGAGGACTACGACGGAATTTGCTATAACTTTTCCGGTTCGCCGCAATCTGCTGTTGGCGGCTTGGTGAACTTCGCGACCGAACTGAATGCTGCGCTTGATAACGTGCAACGAGACAGTTGCATCATCGGCACCGTGGATGATCCCCTGTGGCTGCAACCCGACGTCGATGCGATCGCCGATCGCCTGATCGTTTTGGGTTTTTCCGAGCCGGGACCGTACAGCGCGCCTGCGCCCCTGGCACCGCAAGGTCGGTTCGAAGAAGGTGTCTTGAGCCTGGTCGACGAGTTGGACGCATCCAAGCTGGTGGTCGGTATCGGCAACCTCGGATACGGCTGGAAAAGCGGGGCTCCGGAACCAGATCGGCTCGGCTATTTTGACGTGACCGGCGAGGCTGAAAAGTATGGCGCAGAAATCCGCCTGGATCCGTTCAGTCTCAATACAAACGTCACCTACCGGGACAGCACTGGCACGCGACACGACATCTGGCTTCTCGACGCAATCAGCGCTCACAATCAGCTGCTTCGCATTCCTCCGGATGCGGCGTCCGGCATTGCGATCTGGCCGCTCGGTTCGGAAGATCCCGGTATCTGGACCCTTCTGGATCCGACCAGGTCGGGGAGTGCGACGGCTGGCAGCCTCTTACGCGTCATACCGCCCGCCAAGCAGGTGCGCTACACCGGCGCGGGCCCAATTGTCGAGATTGTAACTGCCGCTCACGAAGGTATTCGCGACGTCGAGCTTGCTCAGGACAGCGGCTTGATCGTCAGCGAAGACTACGTTCGCATCCCGACTGCGACCACGATAGAACGACGCGGCACCTTTGGCCGCAATGAGATCATCTTGTCATTCGATGACGGTCCGGACCCGAAATTCACCCCACAGATCCTGGACATTCTGAAAGAGTACGAAGTTCCTGCCGTGTTCTTCGTTGTCGGTGCCCGGGTGTTGGGCAATCAAGGGATCGTTCGGCGCATGCTGGCTGATCAACATGAACTCGGCATTCACACCTTCTCACACCCGTCTCTGGAGAAGGTCTCCGGTCTGAGGCTGAAGCTTGAACTTCATGCCGCGCAAGACGTTCTTATCGGCGTCACCGGGCGGAATACCACTCTCTTTCGATCACCTTACGGGGATAATTACGAAGGGCTGATGACAAAGGGTGAAACCCGGATTCTCGATGCATTGTCGAGCGAAGGGTACGTCGAAGTGGTTGGCGACGTCGACTCCAAGGATTGGACGAAGCCGGGCGTTGACGCGATCGTCCGAAAGGTACTCAGCGGACTTGAGAACGGGGACGGCAACGTGATCTTGATGCATGACGGTGGAGGGGACCGATCCCAAGCCGTCGCAGCACTCAGGATTCTCATTCCGACGCTGTTGGAACAGGGTTACTCGTTCAAAACCGTTGGAAGCATACTTGGCTCCGACGTAGGCACTGCCGTCGCCCCCCCGCCGGATGATGTTGGGTTGTTCAACTTCTATTCCTTAGAGGGTCTTCGATTGGTGGGCTCGATCTTTACCGGCCTGTTTTTCGTGACCATCCTTGCGGGTCTGCTGCGGTCCTTGGGGATCATCGTGCTCGCGTTGATCAGGACCCGCCGAAAGGCACCGTCGGGTGAGTTCCGCGATCCGGTGACTGTCGCGATCCCAGCCTTCTGCGAAGAAAGTGTAATCGCCAGATCGATCAGTCGTGTGCTCGCGTCGAGCTACCCGATCCTGGAGATTATTGTCATTGACGATGGATCGACCGACAGTACCGCGAAGGTCGTGCAAGACCAGTTCGGTTCCGAGCAAAAGGTCCGACTTGTCCGGCAAGCCAACCTTGGGAAGGCGGAGGCGCTCAACCACGCTATTCGGATTGCGCGGTCTCCGGTCATCGTGGCGATTGACGCCGATACCATCATCGCGCCCGATGCCATTGGCCTGCTAGTTCAGCATTTCTCTGACCCAACGGTAGGTGCGGTTGCTGGCAACGTTAAAGTCGGCAACCGGAACAACTTCCTCACGCGTTTGCAGGCTCTCGAATACATCACCTCGCAAAACCTGGACCGGCGCGCATTTGATGTAATCAACGGCATCATGGTTGTGCCTGGCTCAATCGGCGGCTGGCGCAAAGACGCGCTTGAGGCTGCTGGTGGCTATTCATCCGAGACACTGGTGGAAGACGCGGACATGACGGTGTCAATCGTCCGGGCCGGCTACCGCGTGGTCTACGAACCCGAAGCCCGTGCCTATACCGAAGCGCCGGAGACCGTTCCGCAATGGGTCAGGCAGCGCCTGCGCTGGAGTTTCGGAATGATGCAGATTTCATGGAAGCACAAAGCGGCGTTTCTTGAGCGGCGTGCTGTCGGCCTCGTCTCAATTCCCGATCTGGCCGCATTCGGGATTCTGATATCGATTTTGGCGCCAATTGCCGACATCTTGTTCATAATGAACCTGGTGCGGATTGCGGGTATCCTTGCCGAAGATCCCCAGGCTGCCCTCAGCCCCGTCTCGATCGCGATCAATGTTGCCTATCTGGCCTATTTCCTATCGGATATGTTGCTGGCAGCACTTGCGATGAGCCTTGAGCCCGATGAGGACCGTCGCCTGCTGCCATGGGTTTTGACCCAGCGTTTTTTCTACCGTCAGCTCTACTGGTTCGTCGCACTGAGATCGGTTGGCAGGGTGCTCGGCGGGCGTTTGGCCGGTTGGGGGAAGGTTATCCGCACCGCGAGCGTCAGTCCTGACGAGGCACTCCGTATGCCCCGCGCGAGCTTGCGGATCGTTCAAGCGGAACGGATTGCCCCAGACGCGCAGAACACATGACGTCACGCGCAGTGCCTATCGGTGAAAACGGGAGGGGCGCCTGTAAAGGGTCGCCGCCTTCTCGGCCGGAAACGCAGTTCTGAAGGTCGATCTGGAATTCGTTCCCTATGAGGGATTCCACGACGCCACCGTTCTCACGCAGGGGCGGACGAAGACGATGATCTCGTGCCGTTCGACGTCATCTGGCTCGCGGAATATGCGATAAGCAACGTACTGGCGGAAGTGACTGACCGGATCATGCCCGAGAAGGCTTCAGGGGGCCTTTCGGGCGTGTGGACCGCGGTTGAGTGCGACGGCAAGCGTTACGGCATGCCGTGCATCCTTGATATGAAGTCCCTTTTCCACAACGTCGATATCCTCGCCAAGGCCGAAATTTCTGTGCCGCCGACCACTTGGGGCGAGCTTGCAGAACTGGCCAAGACCATCAAGGACAAGGGGATTTTCGACAATCCAATCGACTGGATTTCGGCGCAAGCCGAGGCGGTAATCCTCTCAAGAACCTTCTATCCGTTATCGACTATAGGCGCCGCGGGACGGACAGAAGTTCTCCTGTGAACACCCATGTTTCGTGGGCGTGCCGCATGCGTAGCCCCAAAAAATTCAGCCGGGCCTTGGGTCACCAAGCCTCGGCAGCAATGACGGTGCGGGTGCTTCGTCATCTGCTGCATATGCGAAGCCCCATTCGCGTGTCATGACCGGATCGCCGTTCCACAGAACGGCGAGGTGGGCGTCGACCTTAAGGCCGGTCTCGGTCATCTCTGAACTCACGCGACTCTTCAGATCGGCGGTTCCGTCCGGGCGGCGGATGATCTGCGCGTGTTCCATCGTGCATTCGACGGTCGCGTTCGGATCGGTCCGCACCGTGTAGTCAGCTTTGGATCGGTACGTAAACGTCGTCGCGGTCTGACGAAAGTGCTGCGACACGTGAGGCTGAGCCCAAGTCATCTTAGCGCAATCACCAGCAGAGCTATCTGTACGTCTCACAAGTTCGCCTGCCGACTCTGCGTGCCAAGTCGGATGTTCGGGCAGCCGCCGAACTGGTGGAAAGGGATGAGAAAGGGCCCGTGCCTTAGCCCGGACTGGCAGATCAAGGGTGGATTCGCCGGTCACGATTTCGACCGGTGATTGGGGCAGGTCCGGCCAGACGAGGGGCCAATACGACGTCGCGATGGCAAGGCGTATCCTGTGCCCGATTGCAAAGCGATACGCCGTCGAGGGCAGAGTAAGCCTGTATTGGATCGGCTCTTCCGGCGAGAAGGGTCTCGGTCCGTCCAGTTCCTCATCCAGCGCGAGGTTTGCGACATGGCGCGTCACCAGGTTCGAACGGCCGTCAGGCGCCACGTCGCACAGTCTGATGGCAAGTTGTGCCCTCGGCAGGCGACGCCTCACCGCGACCGAAATCGTGACATGGCCGGTAACATCCACATCGGAGACAAGGGGCGGACTGTCGAAGCATAGGGCGCGGGCGTCGTCTTGCGCCTGATCGAGCGGCAGGCCGCCGACGCGGCCAAAATAGCCGGTATCACCGGCGCACATTCCGTGGCGCAAATCCGATGGAACGGTGAGCGTCACGCCCGCGCCAGCAACATCCGCGAGTTGACCGTCGGGCTGCAGGTGTAGCCGATAACTTTCTGGGGCCCCGAGATCGGCGATTTCGATCCAATCGCCGCTGCGGCGCGAAAGACGATCCTGCGGCGGATCGAATTCCCGCCGCCAGAGCCTGAGCGGCGGCCAATCGTCAACCGCGTTGTTGCTGCCCTTGAGCCAACGGTCCCACCATTGCAGGGCGAGGTCCTGGAAACCGATCGCAGGGCCCGGTTCACCCTGGTCCGGATAGTGGTGGCCCCAGGGTCCGACAATACCCCAGCATAAATCCGGTCGCGCCTCGACCAGGCGCATGACCGAGTTGGAGTATCGATCTGCCCATCCGCCGATCGTCAGTACGGGGCAGGTCAGCCTGTCTGCATCGAACCGCACAGAGCCATGACTCCAATAGGGCCTGCGGGAGCGGTTCTGGATCCAGGCGTCTAGCGGGAAAGCGAGCTCATCCAGCCGAGCTTGCCATATCCTGCGCCACTCCTCGCCCACGGTCGCGCTGTCAGGGGGCGCCGCGAGGATCGTCGGCAGGGTCGCGCCCCATTCGAAGCCGTCGGTCAGGAGGCAGCCGCCCATCCAGTGAATGTCGTCCTCGAACCGGTCCGCCGTGGCGCAGTTCGCGAGCACGGCCTTGAGCGGCCCGGGCGCATCGACGGCCGCCTGCAGGCTTGCTGTCCCGCCCCAGGACGTGCCGAACATGCCGACTGCCCCGGACGACCACGGCTGTGCCGCGATCCAACTTATGACGTGCCGCGCATCTGAAAGTTCCGTTTCGTCATACATGTCGGGCATCGTGCCCTCGCTGTCGCCCGATCCGCGCATGTCGACGCGGAGGCAAACATACCCATGCTCTGCAAAATATGGGTGGTTCCGTTCGTCCCGGGCGCGGACCATGTCGCGCTTTCGATATGGGATGTATTCCAGCAATGCAGGGAACGGGCCCTCTGATGCCGGCCACCAGACACGTGCCGCCAGCCGCGTACCGTCAGGCATCGGAATCCAGAGGTGCTCCGTTTCCCGGATGGCGCCGCGTGTTGTGGAGTCTTCAATGTCAGCCACTTGCTGGAATCTCCCGAAAAGCGGTTTGAACGAATTTTGAGCAAGTAATACTTTTCAAAAGTAATTCTGCCAGAAAATTCTTGGAAAAGATGAAAAGTGTGCAAGAGTTTCACAACGACTCACCAAGAGCGGGCCTGTGGAATTGATGGACGGAACTGACGGAACCTTTGACGATCAGGCTCTGGCCTATGCCGAGAACCTGATTACGCTCGGCTCGGAGATGCGTCAGGTTCGCAAGGCTCGCCAGCTTACATTGAAGCAAGTGGCGGAGGAGACCGGCATTTCGGTCAGCCATCTCAGCGCGATCGAGCGTGGCGCCGCCAGCCCGTCGCTCGACGTTGTTCACAAGATCGCCCAGGCGCTCGACATCGAACCAGATTGGTTTTTCGCCCGTCGTCCTGGGGACGGTCCGATGGAGCGGGCCTTTGTCGTGCGCAAACGCCACCGGCGCGACCTCAACCGGCTTTACCGCGAAGACAAGGACCAGATCGGTCTGACGGACGAACAGTTGTCGAGCTCGATCTCGGGCAAGATCCTGATGGGCGTAGCGGAATACGAGCCGCATTCCGAGCGCCCCGGTCACACGGTTTACCAGCATGCAGGCGAGCAGCATGGCTTCATCCTCGAAGGAGAACTGGAGCTGCAGTTGGGAAGTGAGTTTATCACCCTTCACGAAGGTGACAGTTTCAGCTTTCCAACAGAAATCATTCACAACGCTCGGAATCGGACCGACCGCCCAGCGAAGTTGATCTGGGCAATCTCTCCGATTGTGATCCCGCGGGACGTGGTCGCGGAGCCGAGAGAAACGCCGCCATCCAACTCCACCAAGAAGAGCTAGCGGTTTGCATAAAACAACACAAACACTCGACAACAACAGGGAGCGTTACATGACGAATACTTGGGAAACAGGAGTCTCGCGGCGGTCTTTCCTCGGTGCGGCCGGCGCTTTTGGTGCGGCAACGATGGCAATCCCGCGCATGGCGCTGTCACAGGACGGGACAGTCCTCACCGTGCGGTCCTATTCAGACCTTCAGGTTCTGGACCCTGCCTTCCGCCTTTCGCTGCCAGAGGACGACATCATCCGCTCAATTTTCGCGCCGATGGTGATCCCGATAGCTGGCGATATCTGGGACTGGAAGCCGGTCGCCGTGGACTCGATCGAACAACTCGACGACGTGACCATTGCCTTCAAGCTGAAAGACAACATCGGTTTCACCGACGGGTACGGCCAGATGACGGCAGAGGACGTGAAGTTCTCAATCGAACGTTTCGCGGACCCCGCGCTCGAGAGCCCCTATGCGGGAGACTGGGCGGCACTGAAGGAGGTCGAGGTCAAGGACACGCTGTCGGGCCTTATTCACCTGAACAACAAGTTCGTGCCGTTGTGGACCACGACGCTGCCGACGCCAGCCTCTTGCATACTGTCCAAGCGCGCGATGGAAGAGCTTGGCGACAAGATCACCACCAAGCCCGTGGCGCAGTCAGGCCAGTACCTGCTGGCCGAGTGGCAGCCCAAGCAGAAGACCATCCTGCGGCGCAACCCCGACTGGGCGCACGAACCAGGCGGCTACGAAGAGATTCACATCATCCCGATCGAGGACCCGGCAACGGCGGAACGCGGCTTCGAAGCTGGTGATCTGGACTACACCTGGACCTCGGTGTCCTCGCTTCAGCGGTTGAAGGAAAACCCGCCTCCGGGATCGGTCGTGCTGGAGAAGCCCTCGCTTGCTTATGTCTGGCTCGGCATCAATCAGGATGCGGAACCGTTCACCAATCCCAACCTCCGTCGCGCGGTACAACATGCGATCGACCGCCAGGCAGTGGTGGATGCCGCCTATTTCGGTGCCGCGGCGGTCGGCAACGGTATCGTCGCACCGGGACTGCCGGGCGCGCGCGACAGCGTCACCTATGACTACGATCCTGACAAGGCGCGCGCGCTCATCGAGCAGGAGGGTGCCGACGGCCTCACCGTCACGCTAGACATTCTGAACCAGTCGGAGCGTTTGACGGCGGCTCAGGTAATCCAGGCCAATTTGGCCGATGTCGGCATCAATTGCGAGATCAAGCAGAATGACAGCGGGACCTTCTGGACGCTTGGCTCGAAGGACGGCGACTATTTTATGAACCTCCAACTCATACTCAGCCGGTTCTCGATGCAGCCTGACCCAAGCTGGGCGACGGTGTGGTTCACCCCCGAACAGGTTGGGGTCTGGAACTGGGAGCGGTTCGACAACGCCGAGTACAAGGAACTGCACGATCAGGGACTCGTGGAAAGCGATCCCGCCAAGCGCGACGAGATCTACAAGAAAATGCAGGCACTGATGGACGAAAGCGGCTGCTACGTCTTTCTCACGCATGAGGTCGTAGGCGCGATTCACCGCGATACGATCCAGCCGGGCCTGAAGCCGAACGGGGAATCGCTGTTCTCCGAATTCAAGCCTGCCTAAGGGATCAGGGCGGCCCGGAGGGGCCGCCCAGACATCATGCTCATCTATACCCTGAAACGCCTCGGACTGGCCGTGATCATCGTCTCAGTGGCGATGCTGCTGCTGTTCTCGATGATTTACTTGATCCCCGGCGATCCAGCCGCCGTGGCGCTGGGTCCGCGCGCGACAGAGTCGATGCGTGAAGCGCTTCGCGTCAAGATGGGGCTGGATCGCCCGGTCTGGGTGCAGTTCTGGAACTTTTTCATCGGCGCCTGGCAAGGCGACCTCGGCAGAGAGGTCCTTTCGGACCGGCCGGTCGCCAAGGTCGTGATGGAGCAACTGCCCTTCACGCTGTCCCTGATCGCTGGCGGAATGGTCTGGTCCATCGCGATCGGGATTCCGCTGGGCTGCTGGGCAGCAGTCAAGCGTGGCAGCCTGGTCGACAGGCTTGTCGGCGTCCTTAGCGTTGCCGTGATCGCAGTGCCGTCTTTCGTGGTCGCGATCTATGCACTTTTGATCTTCGCGGTCTCGCTGCGATGGCTGCCGGCCATCGGCGCCGGAGAGCCGGGCGATTTGGGCGACCAGTTGATGCACCTGATCCTTCCCTCGCTCGCGGTCGGGCTGGGCTGGGTCGGATACCTCGCGCGGATGGTGCGCGCCTCGATGCTGGAAGTGCTCGAAGCGCCGCATATCCGCACCGCGCGCGCCTTCGGCTTGCCGGACAATCAGATCACTTTCCGATACGCACTCACCATAGCGATCCTGCCGACCGTCACGCTTTTGGGTGTCGGGATCGGGCAAATGGTGTCCTCGGCTGTTTTCGCCGAAATCGTATTTGCTCGCCCGGGCGTGGGAAAGCTGGTCTACGATGCAATCCTGACCCGCAATTACCCGCTGGTCACCGGGGCCGTTCTGGTCACCACCATTCTTTTCGTCCTCATCAATCTTATCGCCGATCTCGTTGTTGGAGCGCTCGATCCTCGTGTACGCAGCAGCTTATAGCCCCCTCCGCTCCCTTCGCCGGATCATGGCAGAACCCTTGGGCGCTTTGGGAATTCTTCTCGTCGTGCTGGTCGTCGGCGGTGCCGTTTTCGCTGACGTGCTGGCCAGTGCTGATCCCGTTCGCATCTCGCCAAGGGATCGTTTCCTGACCCCGTCGATGGAGCACCTGCTGGGCACCGACCAGTTGGGCCGCGATCTGTTCTCGCGCGTCCTTCACGGCGGGCGTATCGCGCTGTCGGTCGCGCTATTTGCCACCGCGGCATCGCTGGCAATCGGAATTGTGCTCGGCCTTCTGGCAGGCTTCGGACCGCGTTGGCTCGACAACCTCATGATCCTGGTTTTCGATGCGCTCAAAAGCTTTCCGACTGTGATGTTGGCACTCGCGCTGGTGACGTTGTTTGGCCCTTCTCTCACGGCGGTGGTGGTCGTTGTGGTGCTGGTCAACATACCCGGCTACGCACGTATCATCCGGACGCAGACATTGGCTTTGAAGTCGTCTGAATTCGTCACTGCAGCTCAGAGCATGGGCGCGGGAACCGGCCGCATTCTGCGCGTGCACATACTGCCCAATGTGATTGGGCCATTGCTGATCCTGGCCTCGATGGACATCCCCGTCGTGATCGCGATCGAGGCCGGCATGTCGTTCCTCGGTCTCGGCGTCCGGCCCCCGTCACCGTCGTGGGGGGCGATCCTGAATGACGGCTTCACCGCCATCCGCGATACGCCGTGGATCGCCATTGCCGGGGGATTGCCGATCATCCTCACGACGCTTGGATTTACCTTCCTCGGAGAAACGCTGCGCGATGTCTTCGACCCGAGGCTGAAAGGACGCGGATGACCGTCTTATCGATCCACAACCTCAACGTGGACTTTGCGACTGAGGGCGGTGATCTGCACGCGCTCAGGGATGTGTCCTTCGACGTGCCCGAGCGGCGGATCGTCGGCATCGTCGGCGAATCCGGCTGTGGCAAGTCCACCCTGATCAACGCGATCCTTGGCCTTCTGGCCGACAATGGCCGCATCTCGGGCGGAGAGATCCTCTTCGAGGGGCGTGACCTGAGCCGCCTGTCCGCCCAAGAGCTGCAAGCGCTGCGCGGCCCGCGGATCGCCACGGTTTTCCAGGACCCGATGGGGGCTTTGAACCCGGTGATCTCGGTCGGTCGGCAGATGACCAACATTCAGTACCGCACCGGCCTGAGCCGGGCCGACAAGGCCGCGCGGGCTGTGGAAATGCTGCGCCGCGTGCGCATCCCCGATCCCGAGTTGGCGCTGGCGCGTTTCCCGCACGAGTTCTCTGGCGGAATGAAGCAGCGCATTGCCATCGCGATGGCCCTGATGATGGAGCCCGCGCTGTTGATCGCTGACGAACCTACGACCGCCCTCGACGCTACGCTTGAAGTCGCGACGATCGAGCTCATGCAAGAGCTTCAGGCGCAGATCGGATGTTCGGTTCTGTTCATCTCCCATCATCTCGGAGTAATCGCCGAGCTCTGCGACGACGTGGTGGTGATGTATGCCGGCGAGGTTGTCGAACGCGGGACGACGCGACAGGTGTTCAACACGCCACTGCATCCCTACACGGAGCGGCTGCTCGACTGCGATCCCGCCCGGCAGCTCGGCCGCACCCGACAGCTTCCGACGATCCCGGGCGAGATCCCCGATCTTCGCAACCGTCCGCGGGGCTGCATCTTCGCGCCCCGGTGCCATCGCCGCGCGGCAATCTGCGATAGTTCGCCTGAAGAGGTGGGGCGGGATGGCCACATGGCGCGCTGCCACATGGTGACGGCATGATCCTTTCCGTTCGCGATCTGCAAGTCTCGTTTCCGGTCCGGTCCCAGTTCAAGCGCCGGTCGATCCTCGGCGTGGCCGGGGTCAGCTTCGACATTGCCGAGGGAGAGACCTTTGCTCTGGTCGGCGAAAGCGGTTCGGGCAAGACAACACTGGCGCGCGCAATCAACGGGTTGCAGCCGATCTCGGCGGGGCAGGTCAGTTTCGAAGGAAATAGGATCGACCGCCTGAGCGGCGCTGGGATGAAGCCGCTGCGAAAGCAGATGTCGATGATGTTTCAGGACCCGGTCGGCTCGCTGTCGCCGCGAATGCGCGTGGGCGACATTGTGACTGAACCGTTTCGCATACACCGCGTCGCGGCAGACCTGCGCAAGGAAGCTGATCGACTTTTGTCGCTCGTCGGTTTGTCGGAGGACTTTGCGAACCGGTTCCCGCACCAACTGTCAGGCGGTCAGGCGCGGCGCGTGGGTGTCGCCCGGGCGATCGCGCTGAACCCGAAGCTGATCATCGCGGACGAGCCGACTGCGGGGCTCGACGTGTCGGTCCAGGGCGAGGTGCTCAACCTGCTCAATGATCTGCGAGAGCGGTTGGGCCTCGCGATGCTGATTATCACCCACAACCTTCATGTTGTGCACCACGTGGCCGATCGGATGGCGGTGATGTACTTGGGACGTTTCGTCGAAGCCGGCGACACGGAAGAGGTCTTCCACGCGCCGGCCCACCCCTACACGGCGGCACTTCTGAGCGCCAATCCCGAGCCCGATCCCGACAAGGCACGGGATCGGATCTCGCTCCCGGCCGAGGTGCCCTCACTTCTCGCGCGGCCATCAGGTTGCGAATTTCATACGCGCTGCCCTTGGGCGCAAGCCCGCTGCGCCTCCGAGACCCCGAAGGCCGACGGCACGGACCGTCGCGTCGCCTGCCATTTCCCGCTCACCCCTGGCGCCCGGCCGCCGTCAACGAAGGAGATCGCATCATGACCGAGGTCATCGAGACCATCTGGATTTCGATGCCAGATGGCGCACGCCTCGCCGCGCGGCTTTGGCTGCCAGATGAAGCGCGCGCACGACCGGTGCCCGCGATCCTTGAATACATCCCCTACCGCCGTCGCGACCGGACGCGAATGCGCGACGAAAGCATGCATCCGCATTTCGCCGAAGCTGGCTATGCCGCGATCCGCGTCGACATGCGCGGATCGGGCGACAGCGACGGGGTGATGGAGGACGAGTATTCCGACCAGGAAATCCGCGACGGCCACGATGTCGTGCAGTGGATTGCGGCGCAGGACTGGTGCGACGGAAGTGTCGGCATGTTCGGCAAAAGTTGGGGCGCCTATACCGCTTTTCAGGTGGCAGCAACGCGCCCGCCTGCGCTCAAGGCCATCGCGCCTGTCATGGGCACCGACGATCGCTGGCGCGAAGACATCCATTTCTACGGTGGCTGTCTTGCGAACGACAATTTCTGGTGGGGCTCGATCATGCAGCTCTTCAACGCGTTGCCGCCCGATCCGGCGATCGTGGGAGAGGACCGTTGGGAAGCAATGTGGCGCCAACGGCTCGATGCAATGCGATTCTGGCCCGCCATGTGGCTTGAGCATCAGACGCACGATGCGATGTGGCGACGCGGCTCCATCTGCGAGAACTATGAAGACGTAGAAGTCCCGGTCTATTTCTTCGGTGGTTGGGCGGACCTCTTCCGTGACACGCCGTTCCGCATCGCCGAGCACCTGAAGGGGCCGGTCAAGGTGCTGATGGGTCCTTGGGCGCATCTTTACCCGCACGAGGGGAAGCCCGGCCCGAAAGTCGATTTCCTGGCCGAGCTAATCCGGTTCTGGGACCACTGGCTGAAGGGTCGCGACACCGGCCTTATGGAGGAACCGCCGCTCCGGTATTGGCTTCAGGACAGCGTCCCGCCCGCCGGCAGTTACGATCATCGCTCCGGTCGGTGGGTCGAGGAGGCGGTGTGGCCCTCTCCGAACATAACTGACCGAGCGCTTTGGCTGAACGCTGATGGACTGGAAGCCGAGGCGTCGGAGGGGGCAGCCATGTCCATTCGCTCCCCGCAGAATTTCGGATCAGCTGGCGGTGATATGTGCTCCTTCGCGGTCCCGGGTGACATGCCCATAGATTGCCGGTTCGACTCGGGTGGCGCATTGCAGTTCCGTGGCGAGGCGCTAGACGCGCCGCTGAATATCCTCGGCCAGCCTAGCATCGCGCTGCGCGTCAGTGCTGATCAAACGCAAGGCTTTGTGGCGGCACTGCTGGTAGACGAAGCTCCGGACGGCACCCAGTCACTGATCTCTCGTGGCTTCTGCAACTTGACCCATCGCCATGACGACACCGCTCCCGAACCGATCGTTCCGGGTGAGGATATGGCGGTAACGGTGCCGCTGCACGGTATCGGTTACCGCGTCTCGGCGGGGCATCGCATCGTGGTGCAGATTGCCTCGGCCTACTGGCCGATCCTATGGCCGTCGCCAGCGCCGGTGACTCTCACCCTCCATGCCGGAACTTCGGTTCTGCATCTGCCGGTCCGCGCCGCGACGCCGGACGCGCCGAAGCCGCGGCCTTTGCCAGAGCCGTCGAAGTCAGAAGCGCACCGCCCAGTCACCCAGATGCGTGAGGGTTCCATGGAGCGTTCGATACATGTCGATCTCACAACCGGGTTAGAGACTCAGCGCGTATTCCTGGACGGTGGAGTATTCGGCCCTGTTGGCGATCTGCGGCTTGATGAGACAGGCACGGTGCTGAGCGATCTTTCCGACCGCCGCTACACGATCCACCCCGCCGATCCCTTGACTGCCCGAGCGACCATGACACAGGAGACGAGCTTAACCCGCGAGGACTGGCGCGTGCGGATCAAGACCTATGCCGAGCAGTCCGCAACACAGACCGACTTTTGCCTGACCGCTCGGATCGAGTGCTGGAACGACGACAAGCTGTTCTTTGAAGATACGCAGAATTTCACTGTCCCACGCAACGGAATGTGAGCACCATGCCCGATATACCTGTCCGTTCAGATTTTCCCCGCACGGTCCGCGAGATTGAGAACTGCTGGATCCCGATGCCCGACGGCACGCGTCTCGCAGCGCGCATTTGGTTACCCGTGGATGCCGAGGCCGATCCGGTCCCCGCGATCCTCGAATACCTGCCCTACCGCAAGCGCGACGGAACGGTTGAGCGCGACCAGTTGACTCATCCGTACTTCGCCGGCTTCGGTTACGCGGGTGTGCGAGTGGACATGCGGGGCACTGGCGACAGCGAAGGCGTGTGCAAGGGCGAGTACCTCCTGCAGGAACAGGACGACTGCCTTGCCGTGATCGAATGGCTTGCCTCACAGCCCTGGTGTTCCGGCAAGGTCGGTATGATAGGAATCAGCTGGGGCGGCTTCAACGGATTGCAGGTCGCGGCACGGCGACCCGCGGCGCTCGGAGCGGTAATAACGCTTTGCTCCACGGACGATCGCTATGCCGACGACATCCACTTCATGGGCGGTGCCTGCCTGACCGACAAGCTCGCTTGGGGCGCTACCGCCTTTGCCATCTCACACACCCCGCCCGACCCGCAAATCGTCGGGGACCGGTGGCGCGAGATGTGGCGTGAGCGCCTCGAAGGCAACGGGCTGTGGATGCTCGACTGGTTTCGCCACCAGCGGCGCGATGCCTTCTACGCCCATGGCTCTATCTGCGAGAACTACGCCGATGTTGAGGTGCCGGTCTATGCCGTCGGTGGCTATGCCGACGGCTACACCAACCCGATCTTTCGCATGATGCAACACCTGCCGGGGCCGAAGAAAGCACTGGTGGGACCTTGGGCGCACAAGTATCCGCATTTCGCCACGCCTGCGCCGCGCATCGGTTTCCTGCAGGAAAGCCTGCGCTGGTGGGACCAGCATCTGAAGGGCATCGATACCGGAATAATGGACGAGCCGATGATCCGCGCCTGGATGCAGGATCCGGCCCCTCCAAGCCCACATGCCATCGACCGACCCGGTCGATGGCTCGGCCTGCCAGCTTGGCCGCTGCCGGGGCAGGGCCGACGCGAGCTGCATGTCGATAGCACGGGCCTGCGGGACGACCCGCAATCCGGTGCGGAGCCGATTACGCTGCGCTCTCCCGAGACCGCAGGGTTCGCAGCCCAGAGCTGGTGCATCTACGGCTCCGGACCAGACGGGGCGCTGGACCAGAACTACGAGGCGGGCCTGATGTCGGCATTCGAAACTGCTCCACTTCCGGCGGACATGGAGATCCTCGGCTTCCCGCTTTTGAAGACCAAGGTGACCAGCGACGTCGCACAGGCCAATCTTGTTGCAGTCCTGTCGATGGTGGCCCCGGACGGCGCCGCGCGGCTCGTTAGCTACGGCGTGCTGAACCTGACCCATCGAGAAAGCCACGAGAGTCCCGAGCCGCTACCCATTGGCGTCCCTGTGGATGCAGAGCTGCAACTCAATGTCATCGGCCAACGCGTCCCGGCTGGGTATCGGCTGCGGCTTTCCCTGTCCACCGCCTACTGGCCGGTGATATGGCCCTCGGCCGAGAAGGCCACGCTTCGCCTTACCGATACTCTGCTGGAGTTGCCGCTACACGACCGAGCACAAGAGGGCCCGCCGCTGCCGGAATTCGCGCCGGCCGAAAGCGCCGCACCGCTTCAAGTCGAAACGCTGGAGAAGGGAGTGTCGCGCCGGACCCGGTTGCAGGACTACGACACGGGTGTCGAGACCTGCACGCGCTATGCTGACACCGGCAGAGTGCGGCACCTGCACACGGATATCACCGTGCGCTACGTCACCGACGAGTCTTTCCGAATTCATCCCGACGATCCCAATAGCGCTGAAGGCACGATGCGCTGGCTGAAGTCCTATGCGCGGGGAGACTGGAGCGCAGAGGTGGCGGCGGAAGTCTCCGTGGCGGCCCAACGAGACACTTGGCAGGTGACCGCCAAACTCGAGGCGCGCGACGCGGACGGCAAGGTGGCGGAGAAGACGTGGTCTGAGGCGATCCCCCGGGATCTCGTTTGAGACGCAATGGCGTGGCGGGCAGCCATCGCAGTCAAAGAAAGTGAATGGAGATATCGGGATGGGTGCATTTCCCAGTTTCGGAACGGACGTCGAAACGCACAGTCTGACAGCCAACGGCGTCACGATGCGGGTGGTGATTGAAGGCAGTGGGCCTGACCTGATCTTCATTCCGGGCGGCGACACGACGGCCGAAGGCTACTCGCAGCAATTCTCGTTGTTGCGCGACAGCTACCGCTGCATTTCCTATGATCCGCGTGGGGCAGGGGCGACGGTGGCGCCGCCCGCGCCATGGACGATGGCCGACTATGCGCGTGACTGCGCCGCGGTAATCGACGCGTTCTGCGACGCCCCCGCTATCGTTTGTGGTCTGTCACTTGGCGGATTGGTCACACAGCAAACGGCGATCGACTTCCCTGAAAAAGTGCGGCTTGCCATCCCAATGGGGACGTCCGCCTATATCGACGGTTTCACACGCGACTGGATGCAGGCGGAGATTGATCTGCGCAAGGACGGAGTGGTGCTGCCCGACTACTTCCTCGCGCCGCATTACGCGGTCTACGCGTTCCCTGCCAAGGCCTTGGGCGATCCCAATCTCTGGGCCGAGATCAAGGCCGCCTATACTGAAAGGTTTCGGGACCGAAATCCCCAGGATCTCATCGATCAATGGGAGGCGTGCCTGGAGTTCGATTGCCGTGAGGGTTTGAAAACCTGCCCGGTGCCGGTGCATGTCATCGCGTTTTCCGAGGATGTGCAAACACCTCCGGCGATGTGCAAACTTGTCTCCGATCTGGCGCCTCGGGGCGTTCTCCACGAAATCCCGGGCCTGGGACATGTCTCAGTGGCCAGACACCGACCCGAGGTCATCGCCGACAAGCTGCGCGAAGTTATCTCCGAGGTCATGGTCGATGAAGATGCTTGATTTCCGAGGCGACACCAGGCGACGCTACCGATGACCAGGATCGCGATCGCTGGGTTTCAGCACGAAACGAACACCTTCGCGCCCGGCAAGGCCGGCTTGGCGGAATTCGAGATGGCCGACAGCTGGCCCGCCCTGCTGACGGGCACCAACGTTGTCGAGCAGACCCGGGGAATGAACCTTCCTATCGCGGGGTTCGTTGCAGCGGCTGAAGAGGACCCGGGCGTCGCGCTCGTCCCGATCCTGTGGTGCGCGGCCGAACCTTCGGGCCCGGTGACGGACCATGCCTTTGAGACCATAGCCGAATGCATTGTTGAGGGTGTACGACGGGCAGAAACTGTAGATGCTATTTTCCTCGATCTGCACGGGGCGATGGTGACGGAAAGCCTGGAAGACGGAGAGGGGGCGCTGCTCGCCAGACTGCGCGAGCTTGTCGGACCCGATCTGCCGATTGTTGTCAGCCTCGATCTGCACGCCAATCTTACCGCCGCAATGGTCCGGCTGGCCAGTGCGATCTGCATTTACCGGACCTATCCGCATCTCGACATGGCCCAGACAGGCGCGCGAGCTTTCGCGGCCCTGCGCGCGCAACTCGGCGGGCGACGTCCGGCGCGGGCGTTTCGCCAGATCCCTTTTCTGGTTCCGCTGCACGCCCAGCATACGGGCACCGACCCGGCACGCGCGCTCTATTCCAAGCTGGGTTCATTGGCCGACGGAGCATCACAACATGCGGAATTGGCGCTAGGCTTCACGGCGGCCGATATCGCCGATGCCGGGCCGGCCATCGTCACCCATGCGGAGACGCAAGTGGCAGCGGACCGCATGGCCGATGCCGTTCTGGCCGACATTCTGGCGGCAGAACCGGAGTTCGACAATACGCTGCTGCCGGCGCAACAGGCCGTAAAGCGGGCGTTGTCCGCGCCTGCGGGACGCCCCGTCGTGATTGCCGACGTGCAGGACAATCCCGGAGCGGGGGGCACATCGGACACCACGGGCCTGCTGCGAGCCCTGGTAGCCCAGAACGCGACAGGCGCTATCCTGGGCCTGATGCACGATCCTAGCCTGGCAGCCGCCGCGCATCGTGCCGGCTTGGGCGCGATCCTGTCGGCCGGGATGGGCGGACGTTCGGGCTTGCCGGATGATGAACCCTTCGTGGGTGAGTTTCAGGTCGACACACTGAGTGACGGGCAATGCCGCTATACCGGCGAAATGTATGGCGGCGGGACGGCCACCCTCGGGCCAAGCGCCGTTCTCCGCGTACTCGCCGGCGCTTGCGATATCCGTGTCGTGGTCACCTCGATCCGCAATCAGTGCCTCGATCGCGCTCAGTTCACGCATTTCGGCCTACGGCCCGAAACGGCGCGGGTCATCTGCGTCAAGAGCACCGCACATTTCCGGGCCGACTTTGAACCTTTGGCGCAAGAAGTGCTCCTCGCCGAAGCGCCGGGTTTTTTCCCCTGTGTTCTCAGCGCGTCATCATATCGGAGGTTGCGACCGGGCGTGCGTCTCGGACCAGCATCGGAGGCGGGGCGCAACAGCAAGTCATGAGTGCCCTCGCGAGGAATGGCGGACTGTCAACAAAGTGGGCGACGTCTTAAAGGGCTCCATCACGACGAGGCGCGTCGAGTGAGCGGTGCTCAATTTCCTAGAAGCAGCGATGCGGACGCATGGTTGGGCAGAGGTGAAGTCTCTGATCTGCGCGGTCACACGGTGCTGCGCTGAGGGAATTCGGAGCCGCTGCTTTTGCCGGGTGACGCCAAACGGCGCGGCATTAATGGCGGCCGAACTGTCAATTCGGAGCCCGGTTCCGTTCGTCTGAAAGCACGATCAATTCCAGATTGCCAACAGAGAGAACAGAAAGTAGTATACTAGTCACCCAAATAGCAAGGCAGCCTAATGAGCGGCACATTGAAAGTCTTGGTTTCTGGAACCGGCTTTGCGGGACAAGGTCACGCCGACGCATTTCGGGGGGCTGGCGCCGAGGTCGTTGGCATTGTCGGCCGAACGGAGCATGTCGTCAGCGAGGTGGCCGGCAAGATGGCCATTCCCTATTCGGGCACCAACTGGAAAGAAGCGCTAACCGCCTGCGAGCCCGACATCGTATCGATTGCGACACCGGGTGGTGCGCATTACGAGCCGATCAGGCAGGCCATCGAACTCGGGTGTCACGTTTTTTGCGACAAGCCAATGACGGTCAGTGGGGAAACAGCGGCCGAGCTTTTCAAGCTCGCACAGCAAAAGAACGTCAAGACGGCCTATGCCGCCAGCTTCCGTTATGCACCGAGTGTCCTGCATGCCAAGCAACTCGTCGCGGCCGGAGCGATTGGCGAGCCCGTGGAGGCGGAATGCATTTCACACTTCAACCTGGAGCGTGAGATTCCGTTCGGATGGTCGCATCGAAAGGAAGACGGCGGTGGGCGTCTCAACAACAATTTCCCCCATACGCTCTCCATCGTCTCGTCGGTGGTCGGAGACAAGCTTCTCTCAATCATCGGCGAAGTGCGTGACGACATGGGCCGCGCGCCCATCGTCGAGGGCGTCCACAACTTCGCGACGCGGCGAAACTTCATCCCCAAGGACCTGAAGGACCCCTCGCTGAAGTGGGGGGAAAGCAATGTCGAATGGTCCTACACCGTGCTGGCGCAACTGGAGAGCAAGTTCGCCGCCAAGCCGGTTTCGGTGTTGTTCAAACACGGCGGACTGGTTCCCCGGTTCCATGAGGACCACATCGTGTTCTACGGCAAGGAAGGCGCAATCTACATCAAGGGCCACTATGGAAGTGGTCAGTTGTACCTGTGGGGCAAGGGCAAGACTTGGGAAGAGCTGCCGCTGCCCGCGGACATTGCCGCCGCCGTGCCGGACGTCGTCGGCGAGACCGAGCAGTGCTGGCATTACCTGGCGAGAGAGTTCGTAAAGGACATTCAAGGCGAAACTGTCGAGTCCTACCCGACGTTCAGGGAGGGCAGCCAGTACCAGCAGATCATCGACCTGATCCGGAAAAATGAAAACTGGACGGATGTGTCCCATCTGGCCTGAACTCCGGCAGAGGCCCGCCCAACGGAGAACATTCCCATGAAGATCACCGATGCGAAGGTATTCGTCGGCGGCCCCGCCAAGAACTACGTCACGCTGAAGATCATGACCGATCAGGGCGTCTACGGTCTGGGCGACGCAACCCTCAACAACCGAGAGACCCTGCCTGCCGCCTATCTGCAGGACTACCTGATCCCAAACCTCATCGGGATGGATCCGCGCAAGAGCGAAGACATCTGGCAGTTCTTCTATCGCGGCGCCTATTTCCGGCGCGGTCCGATCGCAATGGCCGCCTATGGCGCTATCGACATGGCGCTGTGGGACATCAAGGGCAAGCTCGCCGGCATGCCGCTTTATCAGCTCTTCGGCGGCAAGAGCCGTGAGGGCGCGATGGTCTACGCCCATGCCACCGGGGCCGATCTGGAGGACCTGATGGACTCCATCTCCTATTACGTGGAGCAAGGGTATAAGGCAGTGCGTGTGCAATGCGGTATTCCGGGCATGCCGACGGCAAGCTACGCCGTTCCGGAAAAGAAGGGCGATGTCAGGAATTATATCACTGACTACACCGGCATCCGGCCGAAGGTGGAGGTCTGGGACACCGACCGCTACATGCGCTATATGCCCGAAGCCTTGGCCCGGATCCGTGAGCGGTTCGGTCCGGACCTGAAGGTCTTGCACGACGTGCATCACCGGTTGATGCCGCGTGAAGCCGCCGAGTTTGCCAAGGCGGTGGAGCCCGTGGGGCTGTTCTGGCTCGAGGATCCGACGCCGGCGGAAGATCAGGACGCGTTAAGGTTCTTGCGCCAACATTCCACCGTGCCGATTGCCATCGGTGAAGTCTTCAATTCAATCTGGGACTGCAACAAGCTGATCGAGAACGAGTTGATCGATTTCATACGCGTTGCCGTCACGTATGCGGGTGGCATCACCCACGTCAAAAGGATCGTCGACCTTGCCGGGTTGCACCATGTGCGGACCGGGTTTCATGGCGCGCCCAGCCATTCCCCGCTGTGCATGGCCGCCCAGGCGCATCTGAATGCCTGGGCCCCCAATTTTGGCATTCAGGAATACTTGGTGCTGGGCACGCCGGAATGCGATGCGCTGTTCCCCTCCGCCCATCGGATGGAGAACGGCATGGTCTTCGTTAGCGACGCGCCGGGCCTGGGCGTCGACTTCGACGAAAAAGAAGCCGAGCGATACAGCTACAAACCCGGCAGCCACCCGATCGTCCGATTGGAAGACGGGACGATGTGGAACTACTAGGGCGACGGTCCGCTACCGCCCGAGCCAGCCACCATCGACGGGCAGCGTGATGCCCGTCACATATCGCGCGGCAGGCGACGCGAGAAATGTCACCGCGCCCGCGATGTCCTCGGGTTCGGCCCAACGTCCAATCGGGATGCGGTCAAGAATAGCCTGGTTCCGGTCCGGATCGGCGCGCAAAGCTTCGGTGTTGTTCGTGGCCACATAGCCCGGGGCTACGGCGTTCACGGTGATACCCTTGGCGGACCACTCATTCGAAAGCGTCTTGGTCAGACCGGAAACGCCGCTTTTGGAGGCGGTATAGGACGGGATGCGAATGCCCCCCTGAAACGACAGAAGAGAGGCGATGTTGATGATGCTTCCGCCTTGGCCCGCTTTGATCCGCGCCCGGGCGAAGGCTTGAGACAAGAAGAAGACCACCTTGAGGTTGATCTCCATCACTGCGTCCCAGTCGTCTTCGGTGAAGTCGATGCTGTCGGCGCGGCGAATGATCCCGGCATTGTTCACCAGGATTTCGATGGGGCCGAAGCGATCCGTCGCCTCGTCAAAGGCTGCCATAGCACCTGAGACTGTGCCGAGATCGCCTTTCAGCGGATCTGCGTGACCGCCCACCTCCCGAACCGCCGCCATCGTCGCGTCCATCGAAGACCGGCCGACGGCGATGACTTTGCAGCCGTGGCGCGCGAGGTCCACCGCGATGGCCTGACCGATGCCCGTATTGGCTCCGGTCACGAAGGCGCGTGTGCCATCGAGAGAAAATCGGCTCATCTGAGGCCCTCCATCACCGCAGTGTCGGCTTTCGTAAGACTGACATGGTAGCCTGCGGTCGTCCGGATGAAACTGTAGACCCGCGCCGCACCCAGCCGGGATCTGGTGCGGGTTTCCTTCACCGCATCGATGGTCAAAGATCCGCCTGCGAAAACCCCGTTGCAGACGATCATGCGGTCATACCGGGAACAGGTCGGGTGCGCAGCGCCGGGCTGAACGAGACCGTCGATCAGGTATTCGTCCCTGAATGCACAGGTGCCCGATATCTTTGTGTGGCGCGGATCGATGACCCGGTGCATCTGGGGGCTGAGCATTGCGGTCCACCTTTCCTTCGGTTCTTGCTTGAGTGACGGGATCAGGCTTCATGTCGCGACAACTGCCCGCTTCCAGTCGCCACGGTAGAGGCGCCGATGGAAGGCGGGGAACTTCAATAGCTCTTCCAAGAGAAGGATCGACAGCACCCAAACGGCGGCGAGATCGAAGTAGAGCACCGCCAGCGCTGTCGCGGGGACACGGAACAGCCATTGTGACCAGACGAAGATGTGCATCACGTAGATCGTGTCGCCGCTGGCCCTGAGGGTGTTGCCACAGATCGCGTTGGACCCTTTCGGGAAGGGCAGGACGAGCAGCACAGGCAAAAAGCTCAGCAGAACCGTCCGCGTCTGGTCGTTGAGGTCGGCATAGAGATAGTTTGCCGAAAGGCAGATCACGAGAAAGATCGCTGCCACCAGACCTGCTGCGACGAAGGCGCCGCGCCACGCCGCGCTCAGGAAGCGGTCCAAAACCTGTTCGTGTTCCCGCTGTCCCAGAAGTTGCGCAACGATGATGCCCGTCGCCTGCGCCCACTGCATCCCGACGGTCCCGGCAACCATGATCCAGGGGGAGATGAGCGTCATCGCGGCAAATTCGTTCAGGCTCAGCCGGGCGTAGATCAGTGTGCAGATATGGGTGGCGAAGGTCGCGCTGAAAAAGGTCGCGGCAATGGGCAAGGCAAAGGCGAGGTGTTGCTTGAGCGTTTCGGTGAAAGTCGACCTCCGCCATCCGGGAACGTGGCGGAGATATCCATCGAGCCGGGCCAGCCTGTAGACGAGAAATGCGACCTGGACCGCGATTGCTATGGCACTGCCCATCGCAGCACCGGTGACACCAAAGGCCGGGAGTCCCCAATAGCCGTGGATGAACACGATGCTTGTCACGACGTTGACGGGCACGGAAAGACAGAAGCTGTAAAGCGGCAGCCTGGTTCGCCCGCACCCGTTGAAGTAGCTCGACAGGCATTGGCCGATGGCTTCGCCAAGGATAACAAGCGAGAATACGGCGAGGTAATCCCCGGCCAGGGTCGCGACTTCCTCAGTCGGTGCCATCGCTTCGATCAGGGAACCGCCGAATATCGATATTGCAGCCAGCCCGATAGAGCCTACCGCGAGGCTGACCGTCATGCCCGAGGCAAGCGCCGACTTCATAAAGACCGGGTCTCCGGTGCCGAAAGCCTGCGCCGTTCGAAGTTGCATCGCGTTTGAAAACGCCAGGATCGCACCCAGCACGAACCCCGCGATGGCGGCACCAAGGCCCATTGCGGCGAGCGAAGTCTCGCCCAGGGCCGAGACCAGATAGGCATCTATCACAATCGTGCCATGCAGCATGATCGCCTTCAGCGTCATCGGCCATGCCAGCGCGAACACATGGCGGGACGTCGGGCCCCTAGCGCCTGTAGGCGTGGTCGTTGATGAGGACGAAGGCATATGGAGTAACGGTTCCAATGTCAGCCGAAGTCACTACGTCAGCGCGTGGCGCGAAGACGGCGCACTCGCATTGCCCTCCGGCGGGTAGCAGTATCGAGTTGGCAGGCTTCAGTCGTCCGCCGGTTCAAAGTAATTTGCGTTGGTCGCCGAGATACGCTCGATCGTTTCGTCCAACCGCGAAAGGTGACGCATTCCGACCTCGACGGCCCTGTCGGGATCCTGCTCTTTCACGGCATCCGCAATCGCCCGGTGATCCGCCACCAGTTCCGGCATGCGATCCTCTTTCGAGAGGCCCAGCATGCAAAGGCGGTCCACCTTGGACTTTTCACTCATGATGACATCGAAGGCGAAGTCTGCCTGAGCGATCCCGCAAAGTGTCCTGTGGAACTCGTAGTCGAGCGCACCAAAGCCATCGACGTCCCGCTCTCTGATTGCATTTTCCTGTTCGGCAAGTGCTGCGTCGAGTTGAGCGGCCCCCGTCGCGTCGCAATTCTGTGCCGCACGTCGCAGGACTTCCTTTTCAACGGCTGCGCGCACAAACCGGGACTTCGCAATCTCGCGTGCCGAGAACCGCCTGACTTCCGTTGCTCGCTGCGGGCGGATCAGCAGAAGGTCCAGATTTGCGAGACGGCTGAAAGCATCGCGCACGGGCTGGCGCGAGACGCCGAACCGGGCCGCAATATCGGCCTCGGATATCTTATCGCCAGGCCGAAGGCCCAACGACAGGATCTCTTCGTGGAGATAGTCGAAAATGTCATCGGCGCTCGTCCGTCGTTCGCCGAATTGGGTTAGTTGCACCATCGCATTCTCTCCATTTCGTATTTGCCCGATGCCTCGCGCCGAATGTGCCTGATCGGGGGCCAGTGGCGCATGTCAGTGGGAAACACGCACTCTTTAGTCGTTTTATCGCGGCGATCTGATGACCGCTTCCCACTCGAAGTCTCCGCGGGCCCTACACAGTTCGTATGCGTTCGCATCTCGATCTGGGCCCGAAGAAATACGGAGCGATGCGCCGCCTTTGAATTGGTATGCGGCACGTCGGTGATCGCGACAGGCGCAACGCAAATCTCGGTGACCCGCATTTTGTTCTTACTTTTCCGCCCCATTGGTCGATTTCCATACGTCTATATCAACTCCAACTAGTATGCCAGAGAAATTACTAGTATACTAGTCTTGAAGTGAACGCGAATCATTCGCTCAGTTCAAGTGCACCGCGAGGAGGCGGCGCATGCAGGGGGAGAGCCATGTCCGGCGTCAGTCTTAAAGGCATCGTGAAAGCTTACGGCGCGGTTCAGGTGGTCCACGGGATCGACCTGGAGGTACAGGAAAAGGAGTTCGTCGTTCTGGTCGGGCCATCGGGCTGCGGAAAGTCGACGACGCTTCGCATGATCGCCGGTCTCGAAGAGATTTCCGATGGTGACCTGACGATCGACGGACGGCACGTGAACCGTGTCGCGCCCAAGGATCGCGACGTGGCAATGGTTTTCCAGAACTATGCGCTTTATCCGCATCTCAACGTCGCCGACAACATCGCTTTCGGCCTGCGCATTCGTAAGGAAAGCAAGGAGAAGATCGCCGCCTCGGTGGAAGAGGTCGGCGGCATCCTTGGTCTGACGCCTTATCTTGAACGCCGTCCGGCGGACCTGTCGGGCGGTCAGCGCCAGCGGGTCGCCATGGGCCGGGCCATCGTGCGCCGACCCAAGGTCTTCCTTTTCGATGAACCGCTGTCGAACCTCGACGCGAAGCTGCGCACCCAGATGCGCGCTGAAATCAAACGGTTGCACAAGCGGCTCGGCGCGACCTCGATCTATGTCACGCACGACCAGGTCGAGGCGATGACGTTGGCCGACCGGATCGTCGTCATGCATGACGGCCGGATCGAGCAGATCGGAACGCCGATGGAGCTGTTTCTGAACCCCGCCAACACCTTCGTTGCCGGGTTCCTAGGTTCGCCACCCATGAATATGGTCAAGGCGCGGATTGCAGCGAGCGACCAAGGGCCGGTGGCCGAATTTGGCGGCCAGCACATCGCCCTGCAACAGCTGCCTTCACTACAGAATGCTGTGGGCCAAGAGGTCATCCTGGGTATTCGGCCCGAATTCGTAACCATCGCCGACGAGACGGCTACGCACCGCGTCAGTGTCGATGTCGACCTGGTGGAAACGTTGGGCTCTGAAGCCCTGATTCATGCCAACCTCCAGGGCGAGACCTTCGTTATCCGCACCGAAACGGTGGGTCAGATGGATGTGCTGGACGGCATTTCCGGTTTCACAATCGAACCGCACCTGGTCCGCGTCTTCGACGCCGAAACGGGCACAGCCCTTCCCGGTCAGGTGCTGGAGCAATGAGCAGCGATCCCGACTTCACCGGTCCCAAGACCGAGGAACTGGTCTTTGACGCAGCCGAGGCCCAGCGTCGCCGCCAGCCCAGCCGTATCGTGCGGGTAGGGGATCACCTGAAGCGGGAATGGCAGCTATACGTGATGCTGATCCCGACGATCCTGTGGCTGCTGCTCTTTCTTTACAAGCCAATGTACGGGTTGCAGATCGCGTTCAAGGATTACTCTATCTTCCGTGGCGTCGCGGGCAGTCCGTGGATCGGGTTGGAGCATTTCTACACCCTGTTCGGCAACGACCAGTTCCTGCGGGCGCTGAAAAACACGATCATCATCAGTTTCTACGGCTTGATCGTCGGCTTTCCCATGCCAATCCTGCTGGCGCTGATGTTCAACGAGATCCTTCAGCAGACCTTCAAGAAGACAGCGCAGACGATCGTTTACCTGCCTCACTTCATCTCTTCGGTGATCATCGCGGGTATCGTCATCACGGCCTTCTCGCCCAGTGCGGGCATCGTGAACACGTTCCTCGGCTGGCTCGGGATGGACAGCATCTACTTTCTGACCAAACCCGAATGGTTCCGGCCGATTTTCATCGGCACCGGGATCTGGCAGGAGGCGGGCTTTCAGTCGATCGTCTACCTTGCCGCCATCGCCGGCGTGTCGCCCACGCTCTATGAAAGCGCGGTCGTGGACGGGGCCAGCCGCTGGCAGATGATGTGGAAGATCACCATCCCGTCGATCCTGCCGACGATCATCATCATGCTGATCATCCGCATCGGCAACATGCTCGAAGTCAGCTTCGAGATGATCATCCTGCTCTACCAGCCCGCGACCTACGAGACCGCCGATGTGGTGAACACCTTCATCTACCGGCAGGGCATCCAGGGTGGGCAGTACGACCTTGCCGCCGCCGCCGGTCTCTTCAATGCCGTGGTCGCCTTCATCCTCGTGATGGCCGCGAACACGATCTCGAAGCGCTACTCGCGAACGTCGCTCTGGTGAGGAGGGAAGAACCATGACCAACATGAATCTCTACTCGCGCGGCGACAAGCTCTTCGTCATCGTCAACATGGTGCTGATCGCGCTGTTCACGATCTCGACGCTCTACCCGTTTATCTACATTACCTCGTTGTCTCTCTCGACCGGCTTCGAGGCGCGGGCCGGCAATGTGATCCTGACGCCGGTGGGCTTCACGATCGAGGCCTACAAGCGGGTCCTGAGTGAGCCGCTGTTCTGGTCGTCCTACCAGAACACCTTCATCTACACGATCGGCGGCACGCTGATGAGCCTGGCGTTCATCATCCCCGGCGCCTACGCGCTGTCGCGTCCGCAGCTCTACGGGCGACGGTTTTGGAACTTGATGGTGGCCTTCACCATGTGGTTCAACGCCGGTCTCATCCCGTTCTTCCTGAACATGCGCGACCTCGGGCTGCTGGACAGCTACTTCGGCATCATCATCGGCTTCGCCGTCAACGGCTTCAATATCATCCTGCTGCGCAACTTCTTCGAGGGCATTCCGCAGAGCTTCGAGGAGGCCGCGCGAATGGACGGGGCGAACGAGTTCCAGGTGCTCTGGAAGGTCTATGTGCCGCTGTCCAAGCCCGCAATCGCCACCGTCGCGCTGTTTTGCATCGTGTCGCGCTGGAACGGCTTCTTCTGGGCGATGGTGCTCCTGCAGGACGAAAGCAAGATCCCGCTGCAGGTCTATCTGCGCAAGGTCATCGTCGAGCTCAGCGACGACGAGGAATTCGCCAACACGCTGCTGACCTCCGTCTACTCGTTCGAGACGGTCAGCGCCGCCATCATCGTCTGCTCGATCATCCCGATCCTGCTCATCTACCCCTTCCTCCAGAAGTATTTCAGCAAGGGCATCCTGCTGGGTGGAGTGAAGGAATGACAAAGAATCGCAACAGGAGGAGACCCATGCGACGACTGTCCCTTTCCCTCGCCATCCTCGGCACGACTGCCATGACTGCGCCGGCCTTAGCCGACGAATCCCTTCGGATCGTCGAGGATCCGCTGGAACTGACGATCCACATGCACTGGCCGCGCGCACAGGGCTATGGCGTCGGTGGCGACACCAACAAGATCTACCCGGTCGAGGAGGCGGCCCGCGAGCTGACCGGCATCCACCTGGTCGACAAGACGTCCGGCAAGAACATTACCAACGAGGGCGAGGCGATGAACCTTCTCCTCGCGCAAGGCGACCTGCCCGACATCGTCGGCGGACACCTGATCCAGCAGCCGGTCAATCAGTACGGTCCGGAAGGCGCGTTCGTGCCTTTGAACGAGTTGGTCGAGGAGCACGCCCCCAACATCAAGAAGTTCTGGGACGAGCATCCCGGGCTGCAGGAAGCCATCTCCGCCTACGATGGCAACTATTACTACATACCTTACCTGCCGGACGGTAAGTTCGGCCGAGCATGGTACATACGCCAGGACTGGCTCGACAAGCTCGGCCTCGAGCAGCCGCAGAATGTCGATGAGCTCTACGAGGTGTTCAAGGCCTTCCGCGATCAGGATCCGAACGGCAACGGCAAGAAGGACGAGATCCCCTACTTCGCGCGCCAGTGGGAAGAGGTGAACCGACTGCTGACGCTCTGGGATGCACGTTCTTCGGGGTCGGACACCTACCACGACTTTTACGTCAACGACGAAGGTAAGGTGGTGCATCCTTACGCCCAGGAAGCTTACCGCGACGCGCTCGCCAACGTGGCGAAATGGTACGCGGAAGGCCTGATCGACCCCGAGATCTTCACGCGCGGCTCGTCGTCGCGTGACTATCTCCTGTCGGAGAATCTCGGCGGCGCGACCCATGACTGGTTCGCCTCGACCTCTGGCTACAACGCGGCACTGGCCGACAAGGTCGAGGGCTTCAACTTCATTCCGTTCCTGCCGCCCGCATCGGCCGGCGGTGTCCGGATGGAGGAGCATCGGCGCATTCCTATCAAGCCGGATGGCTGGGCGATCAGCTACACCAACGAGCATCCGGTCGAGACGATCAAGTACTTCGACTTCTTCTTCACCGAAACGGGCAGCAACCTTGCCAATTTTGGCGTCGAGGGAAAGACCTGGGACATGGTCGACGGCGAACCGATCTACAAGCCCGAGGTGCTGAACAGCGATAGCCCGGTGAACAGCCAGATGTATCTCGAAGGCGCCCAGATCCAGCGCGGCTATCCGCAGGATTACCGCTACGAGTGGCAGTGGACGTCCGACGCCGCTCGCGAAGGCATTGAACTCTACGACGCAAACGACCTGCTGATCGAGCAGTTCCTGGGTGTCGCGTTCAATACCGAAGAACAGGCGATCTATGACCGGTACTGGCCGTCGCTCCGGACTTACATGCTGGAACGCAACCAGGCGTGGATCCTTGGTTCTGGTGACGTCGTGAAGGACTGGGACGCCTATGTCAAAACGCTGAACGATATGGGCTACCAGGAAGTGATCGAAGTCCTGAACTCGGCCTATCAGCGACAGTACGGCTGATCGTCGTGCATCTGGCGCGGCCGGAGGGCCGGCCGCGCTTTAGTTACCGCTAGAACGACAAGCAAGGATCGCAGATGTCCGCCAAGTCCCTTCCCACGCTCGACGAACCCAAAGCGGGCCGCCTGACGATCCAGTATGCGCCCGGCGAAGGGACCGACGTCGTCGAGAACCCACCGCGATTTACGTGGCTGCCGGTGATCGAGGACGAGGCGCAATACATACTGCGCATCTCGACAGATCCCGGATTTGCCGGCAAGAGCACACAAGTCTACGCCAACATACCGTTGAACTTCTTCACCCCGGACGTGGCGCTGGCGCCGGGAAGCTATCACTGGTCATACGCAGTTTGCGATCCCGCGACCGGCAAGCCAGCGACGGGCTGGAGCCAGACGCGCAGTTTCACCATCACCGAGGGCCTGCCGGAAACGCCGCTGCCGTCGCGCGAAACACGCTATGCCAAGGCGACGCTCAGCCACCCTCGGCTCTGGCTGACGCCGGATCGGCTGGAGGACTTCCGCAAGGCCGTGAAGACTGATCCCAACCATTGCACCTGGTCTGACTTCTACGAGAAATCCGTCCTGCCCTGGATGGACCGTGAGATCATGGAAGAGCCCGCCGGCTATCCCAATCACCAGCGCACAGCCGCGGTCTGGCGCAAGACCTATATCGAGCTTCAGGAGGTCATATACGCGATCCGCCACCTCGCCATTGGTGGTCAGGTGACCGAAGATGCCAAGATGCTGGCTCGGGCCAAGGAATGGCTGCTTGCAGTTGCCGAATGGAACCCCACCGGCACGACCTCGCGCAGCTATACGGATGAATGGGCGTACCGGGTCACCAATGCTTTGGCCTGGGGCTACGACTGGCTGTACGATCAGATGAACGAGGACGAGCGCGCAAAAGTCCGTGCCGCACTTCTGGCCCGCACCCGGGACATCGCCGAACACGCGATCATCAACGCGAAAATTCACCTCTTTCCGTATGACAGCCATGCAGTGCGGTCGGTGTCGCTTACGCTGATCCCGGCGCTCATCGCTCTGATGGGGCAGGAAGAAGACGACGAGGCCCGCGAATGGCTCGATTACTGCATCGAGTTCATGTTCACGGTCTATTCGCCCTGGGGCGACAGCGACGGCGGCTGGGCCGAAGGGACGAACTACTGGATGATGGGAATGGCCTATCTGATCGAAGCCGCAAACCGGCTGAAAACCTACACCGGCATCGATCTGTATCAGCGGCCGTTCTTCCAGAAGACCGGGGACTTCCCGCTGTTCTGCAAAGCGCCGAACACGCGCCGTGCCACCTTCGGCGACGACAGCACAATGGGCGATCTGCCCTGTATCAAGACCGGCATCAACATGCGCCAATTAGCCGGCGTGACCGGAAATGGCGCTTACCAGTGGTACCACGAGGAACTTGCGCGCCTGAACCCCGGCACCGAAATGGCGTTCTACAACTGGGGCTGGTGGGATACCCGTTTCGACGAACTGACTTACCGCACCGATTTCCCTGTCGTCGAGGCCACTCTGCCCGAGGACGGACTGCGCTGGTTCAAGGGTATCGGCTGGGTCGGGCTGCAGCACGCCATGGCCGATCCCGACAATCACATCCAGTTCGTGATGAAGTCCTCGCCGTTCGGTTCGATCAGTCACAGCCATGGCGATCAGAATGCCTTCTGCCTCGCGGCCTTTGGCGAGGATCTGGCGATTCAGACCGGTCACTACGTTGCGTTCAACTCGACCATGCACCAGAAATGGCGGCGCCAGACCCGGTCGAAAAACGCGATCCTGATCGATGGAAAGGGACAGTACGCGGACAAGGACAAGGCTCTGGCGATGCGGGCGACGGGACACATCGTCACCGCGGAAGAGAGGGACGATCACGTCTTCATCAGGGGCGATGCGACTGCGGCCTACAAGGTTCTGACGCCCGAAATCACATCCGTTGTCCGCGACTACTATTTCGTTAACAACGAGTATTTCGTGATTGTGGACAGCATAGAAGCCGAAACGCCCGTGGCCATCGACTGGCTTTTGCACGCCAATGCGCCAATGACGCTTGGAGACACCACTTTCCGCTACTCTGGCGAGCGCGCAGGCTTTTACGGCCAGTTCCTTTGGTCCGAAGCGGGCAACCCGACGCTGTCACAGGAGACCGGCTTTCCCGGTGTCGATCCGTCCGAGTTCGAGGGCCTGCCGGTCAGCACCTGCCTGCACGCCAAGTTCCCCAAGGCCATCAACCATCGGATCGCCACGCTTCTTGTGCCTTACCCGCTGTCTGCGCCTCGCCGCGTGTTCAGCTTTCTCGACGATCAGGGGTACGACTGCGACCTTTATTTCACCGACGCTGACGACCGTAGCTTTAAAGTGGTCGTCCCGAAGACATTCGACGTCGGTGCTCCATCAGCCGCTCAGAAACGCAAAAAGGAAACGACATGAATCTTCAGGGAAAAACCGCCATCGTAACCGGCGGAGGCCGCGACATCGGGCGCGCCTGCGCCATGCGTCTGGCCGAAGAAGGCGCAAACGTCGCGATCAACTATTTCTCCAGCAGCACCGGGGCGGACAGCGCGGTTGAGGAAATCAAGGCCAAGGGCGGCAGGGCGTTCGCGCTTCAGGGCGACCTGAATACCCAAGAAGGCGTTGACGCTCTGGTCGGCCGGACGGCCAAAGAGTTCGGCGGCATCGACATCCTGGTCAACAACGCCGGCGGCCTGATCGCGCGCAAGACCATTTCAGAGATGTCCCTCGAGCACTGGCAGGCCGTGATGGACTTGAACCTGACCAGCACGTTCCTGATGGTCAAGGCATGCCTGCCTCATATTGAATCGGGCGCCATTGTGAACCTCGCGAGCCAAGCCGGGCGCGACGGCGGCGGGCCGGGATCGGTCGCCTACGCCACATCAAAGGGCGCGGTGATGACCATGACGCGCGGCCTCGCCAAGGAGCTGGGGCCGAAAATTCGCGTCAACGCGCTTTGCCCCGGCATGATCGACACGGACTTTCACAATATCCACACGAAGGACGAGGTGCGCCGCAACGTCGAGGCTGCCTCGCCGGTCAAGCGTCAGGGCACGCCGGACGATATCGCCAACCTGGTGTGCTTTCTGGCCAGCGACTCCTCGGCTTTCATCACCGGCGCCAATGTCGACATCAACGGCGGAATGCTGTTCTCTTGACGCAGAGACGAGGAACTCAGATGTCCAATTATCCGATAGTCCCGACCGGAGAAAACGTCACCCGGCAGGTATTGTCAGACCACCCAGACCTGATGGTCGTAGCCTTCAGCTTCGGCAAGGAAGGCGCCATCGGCGCGCTGCATGATCATCCGCACGTTCAGTCGACCTATGTGGAAAGCGGACGGTTTCGCTTTACTCTTGGTGACGAAGAGCGCGAGGTCGGCCCGGGCGACAGCTTCGTTGTCCCGTCCGGGATGACGCATGGCTGTGTCTGTCTGGAGCCCGGCAAGCTCGTCGACTGCTTCACCCCACGCCGCGATGATTTCCTGTAACCGCAGGGGCAATCAGAAATGCGCTTCCTCGCGATTGGCGAATGCATGGCCGAACTCGCCCCGGCGGCCGCACCAGGCGAGTACCGCCTGGGGTTTGCGGGCGATACGTTCAACACCGCGTGGTACCTTGCGCGGCTGAGACCGGACGCGACTGTTTCGTTCTTCACTGCGATTGGGACGGACGCGATATCCCAGAAGATGCGCGATGCCCTTGTGGCAAGCGGAATCGACGGCAGTCATGTGCGGGCCGTGCCGGACCGCACGGTTGGCCTGTACCTAATCTCGCTCGACAATGGCGAGCGCAGCTTTTCCTATTGGCGGGGCCAATCCGCCGCGCGACAACTGGCGGAGGACCCGGACGCGCTTGCGCAGGCAATAGACCAAGCGGACTTCGTCTATTTCTCAGGAATAACATTGGCCATTCTCGACGCCACGTCGCGTCAGACCCTTTTGAGCGCCCTACGCAAGGCACGTGCTTCTGGAAAGAAGATTGCCTTCGATCCCAATCTTCGACCCCGCCTGTGGTCAGACACGTCCGAGATGACCCGGGCCGTCATGCAAGGCGCCGCCGTCAGCGACATCGCCCTGCCGTCATTCGAGGACGAGGCGAGTTGGTTTAGCGACGTCGATCCTGTTGCCACTGCAGACCGCTACTCCTCAGCCGGGGCCACGACGGTCGTCGTCAAAAATGGTGCCGACCCGGTGCACTACCGACAGGGCGAGACGCACGGGAGAACTGCAGTGCCACCCTTGTCATCAGTCGTCGATACAACCGCGGCGGGCGACAGTTTCAACGCGGCGATCTTGGCCGGGATACAAGAAAACATGCCCTTGGCTGACAGCATCGCCCGCGCGTGCCGCTTGGCTGGACAAGTCGTGCAGGGCAAGGGCGCGCTCGTGCCCGTCGATTTCACTGAGGTTGATCGGTAAGCCCAGTCACCAGAGGAACCTGAAATGCCCAATCCGCCATCTGCAGACACAATCGCTGTCCATCCCGAAACGCTCACGCGTTTGTCGCAGGCAAGCACTGCCACGGTAGCCACGCTCCTCTTCAAACGGGGATATCACAACGCCTACGTTCAGGGGGTCGCACCTCTGGCTGCGGGCAAGCGCACGTTGGTCGGCCCGGCGTACACGCTGCGCTATATCCCGGCCCGACCCGACACCGACCCGATCGTGGCTTTTCGCGAACTGGATCATCCACAGCGGGTCGCCATCGAGGAATGCCCCGAAGGCGCGGTTCTGGTCATGGATTGCCGAGGGGATGCGTCGGCTGCCTCTGCGGGGTCGATCCTTCTGACGCGCCTTCAGGTACGTGGAGCCGCCGGCGTGGTGACTGACGGCGGCATTCGTGATGCCGCTGGCGCGGCCGTGCTCGAGATGCCGGTATTCGCGGCCAAGCCATCGGCTCCGACCAACCTGACAAAGCACCATGCGGTAGATATCGGCCGCCCCATCGCGTGCGGAGGCGTCGCTGTCTATCCCGGCGACATCGTCCTGGGCGACGGAGACGGCGTGATGATCATACCGCGCCATCTCGCCGACGAAATCGCCGAGGAGAGCGTGGAGATGGAGCTTTTTGAAGCCTTCGTTCTGGAGGAGGTCAATCGTGGGGTCCCGATCCGGGGTCTCTATCCGCCAACCGACCCCGACACGCTCGTTCGTTTCCAGACATGGCAAAGTCGCAAGAAGGGCTGAACCATCATGCGTGAGACCTGGCGCTGGTTTGGCGAATACGACGAGATCAGCCTCGATGAGGTGGCCCAGACGGGCGCACGGGGCATCGTCACGGCCCTCCACAACATTTCCTACGGTGAGGTCTGGCCACGCGAAGCAATCGCCGCGCGCCGATCGCAGATCGAAGCCAACGGATTCGGCTGGGATGTCGTCGAGAGCCTGCCTGTCCATGAAGACATCAAGCGGGGCAGGGGTGATCTGCCTGCGTTGTTCGCGAACTACCGCCAGTCGCTCGCCAACCTTGCCGCTGAAGGTGTAAGCACCGTCTGTTACAACTTCATGCCTGTGCTCGACTGGACCCGAACCGACCTCAGTGCCCCGGTGTTGCGTGGGGGCACCTGCCTGAGGTTTTCGGCTGCAAAGATGGCGGCGTTCGAGATCCATATGCTCGGCCGCGCAGACGCCCGCGACGCCTACACGCCGCAGGCCATCCGCGACGGGGACAACTGGTTTGGCGCCGCGTCCACAGAAGACCATGCAACGTTACTGCATGCGATCATGTCCGGTCTTCCCGGTGCCGTATCCCGCTATGATATCGCGGGGTTGCGGGAGGTTCTCGACACGTACAAAGGCATCACGCACGAAGACCTTCGGGCCAATCTTGCCCGCTTCCTTCAGGAAGTCGTGCCCACGGCGGCGGAGCTTGGCATCCGTCTTTGCATCCACCCCGATGATCCGCCGCGCGATATCCTTGGCCTGCCGCGCATCGTCTCGACGAAGTCCGATATCGCTTGGATATTAGAGGCGGTGGACGATCCGGCAAACGGGCTCACGCTGTGCTGTGGTTCACTGGGTGCGCGGTCCGACAATGATGTGGTCGCCATCGCGAACGCGTTTTCCGATCGCATCCATTTTGCGCATCTCCGCAATGTGCGCAAAGATCCTGATGGCTCGTTCGAGGAAAGCGCGCATCTTGACGGCGACGTCGACCTTGTCGCCGTAATCGACGAACTCCTCGAAGCCGAGGCCCGACGAAATGTCGAGATCCCGTTCCGTGCCGATCACGGACATGCCCTCCTGTCCGACACCGGCAAGCCATACCAACCCGGTTACACTCTGATCGGGCGTCTTCGCGGTCTTTCCGAATTGCGCGGCGTCGTCAGCGCACTAAGCTGAGACCGCTTCCGGAACCGGTCGAATACCGGTGGCGATATGAGACATGTCCGTGTTCCGTGCAACGGCGATCCGTCCTAGGTCTGTGTCTGCAGCCTCATAGATCAGGATCGCAGTCTTGTGAGCCGAGAGGTCAACAAAACGCTCCCAGCTGCCGCTCTCGCCGGGTGGCCGACAGAGCGGGAGTCACAGCGCAAGCAATTGATCTGTTGCGAATCTCGTCTCTAGACCAAAGGTGGGCTGAACGCTCCGCGCCCGCAAACCCAACAGAGCGGCTCAATTCGACAACACCACTATTGGGAAGATCTCGAATACCCGTTCTCAGGTCACAACGTCAGGATCGGTCCGGCCAATGAAGTGCTGCATTCGGGTCAAATCCTCCACGGCCCGCTTCAATGGGCGCAATGCGGCGTCCGGTCTCATCTGCATGGCATCGCCATCGGAGCGATACTGCTCTAGGTAAACCCGAAGCGTGGCGCCTTCCGTCCCGGTTCCCGACAGCCGCAAGACGACCCGTTCACCGCTTTCGAACCAGACACGCAGCCCTTGATGATCGCTGACCGATCCGTCGATCGGATCGCGATAGGAGAACTCGTCAGCCCTTGAGACGGTGAGATCACCAAAGGACGTGCCCGGCAGCTTCTCCAACTGCGCGATGACATGATTCATCAGACCGTTCGCGGCATCTGTCTGGACCGCCTCATAGTCATGACGCGAATAGAAGTTGCGCCCATACTTGCCCCAATGATCTGACAGGATATCGGCCACGCTCTGTTTGCGCACAGCCAGGATATTAAGCCACAACAAGACCGCCCAAAGCCCATCTTTCTCGCGAACGTGGTTTGATCCCGTGCCTGCACTTTCTTCACCGCAGATCGTCACCCGGTTCGCATCCATGAGGTTGCCGAAGAACTTCCAGCCCGTCGGGGTTTCGAAACACTCGATCCCCAGTTTCTCAGCCACACGGTCACAAGCAGCACTTGTCGGCATCGACCGCGCAACCCCCGCTATTCCCGCAGCATAGCCCGGCGCCAGATGCGCGTTTGCCACGAGCACTGCTAAACTGTCGGATGGCGTCACGTACAGACCCCGCCCGACGATCATGTTCCGGTCGCCATCTCCGTCTGACGCGGCGCCAAAATCCGGCGCGTCGCCCGACATCATCAGATCCATGAGAGGCTTGGTCCAGGCCGGGTTCGGGTCAGGATGTCCGCCCCCGAAGTCCGGCAACGGCACGGCATTCACGACGGTGCCGTCGGGCGCGCCAAGCCTTTGCTCGAGGATCGCTTTAGCGTAGGGGCCGGTGACGGCGTGCATCGCGTCGAAACGCATGGAAAAGCCACCCGCGAACATCGCGCGAATGGCACCGAAGTCAAACAGCGTCTCCATCAGCGCGCTATAGTCTGCGACCGGGTCGACGACTGAAATCCGCATGCCCTCAAGTTCAGTCTCGCCCACTGTCCCGAGATCGGTGTCCGGTACCCGCGCGATCCGGTAGCTGTTCAGCGTCAGCGTTTCCTTCAGCATCGCGGCGGTCACAGCCTCGGGGGCCGGTCCGCCATTCGGGACGTTGAACTTGACCCCGAAATCCTCGTCAATCCCGCCGGGATTGTGGCTGGCCGACAGGATGATCCCGCCATCTGTCTTGTTGAGGCGGATAAGATGCGATGCCGCGGGCGTCGACAAAAGCCCGTTCTGCCCGACGATGACCTTTGCCGCGCCATTCGCCACCGCCATCTTCAGGATCGTCTGGATCGCTTCGGCGTTGAAGAACCGCCCGTCACCGCCGACGACGAAGGTCTTGCCGTCGGCCCCGCCGATGGCGTTGAACGTCGCTTGGACGAAGTTCTCCAGATAGTGCGGCTGCATGAAGACCCGGGTCTTCTTGCGCAGGCCGGAGGTTCCGGGCTTCTGGCCATCGATCGGGCCGCTCTTCACGGTCTCGAACGTCATATCAAACCTCCTTCAGGTTCGTTGGCTTTGTGGCGCGGCGGCCGTTTTGCATCCATCCGGCGAATGCCTGCATATCCGCGCTGGCTTCCATGGTCTCCAGCGGGGTCTGGTACTTGCGGCGCCAGTTGGGATGTTCATTGATCGTGCCCGGCAGGTTCTGCGCCTCTGCCTGACCGAGGACATCGTCAAGCTGTACCGCGACAAGGGCAGCGGGCGACCGTGCAAGTGCTACGTGCACGGACTTGGCGAGGCCATCCGTCTGTTCGGTCTTCGGTTCCGTGTCGCCATTGATCTTTGAAAGATCGGTCAGGGCTGCAACATCGGTTTCGCGTCGGTCACGGCTCTTGGCCGCTGTTGCATCATCGATCCATCCCAGACGCCGCCACCAATCGATGTCGCGGCCGGTCACGAAGCCACGCAAGGTCGGCGTGTCATGGGTTCCAAAGCAGGCAAGAACCTGCGGGTCGTAGTCGGCCGGATCGCGGAAATGCCCGTTCTGATCCCGTTCGTACTGCAAAACGGAGTAGCCGTAGAACCCGTTCCGACGCATCGATGCGCGAAATCCGTCCGGCACAAGCCCGAGGTCCTCGCCGACAATCACGGTTCCCGCACGTTCGGCTTCGATCTTGATGATCGCGACAAGAGACTCGAAGGGCTGCCGGACATATCCACCGGGACTGCCGTCGTCCGGGACCCAGAAGCTACGGTTCAAGCCCAGCACATGGTCGATCCGCAAGATTCCGGCATGCCGCATCGCGCTGGCAAGGATCCGGCGGAATGGCGCGTATTTCCCCGCCTTCAACTTTTGCGAAGCGAAGGCGGCAAGGTTCCAGTTCTGACCTTCAGGACTCAGATGGTCCGGGGGCGCACCGATCGACACGCCCTCGGCGATCGCATCCGCTTCGCACCAGGTTTCCGCCCCTCCGCGCCTGGGACCGACCGCAAGGTCGAGATAAAGGCCAAGCTGCATGCCTTCGGACCGGGCCCGGGCATGCGCCGTCGCAATCTGGCAGTCAGCGACCCATTGCATCCAGCGGTGATATTCTGCGCGAGCCAAGCGATCACCCCCGCTTATGGGAGGATCACATCGTTCCTGCCGCTGTACCTCAGGCGACCACTCCCGCCAGTCAGGGCCATGCTCTTCGGTTGCCGCTTCGAATGCCGAGAACGCCGAAAGCTCCGGCCCGGCGGCGGCGCACCAAGACGCGAAAGCCGCCTTGCCGGTTTCGTCCGCTTCGGCGTGGAAAGCGCCGTACAGCGCTTCAAGCGCTTGACCGTGCAACGCTTTGTGCGGGGAGTACTGCAACAGGGCAGATCCACGCAGTCGAGAGACGTCAGGGCCGATCTTCTGAAGAACGTCGCGGGCGGTCCCAGACGCGTCAAGACCGGGTACGCGATCGAGCGCGATATGCGACGTATTGAGAAAACCGCGATGCGACGGAGAGTACGGGCTAATGGCTTCATGATCGCTCGATCCCATCGCGTGAACCGGATTGACGCCAAGAAACCCCGCGCCGGCGCGCGCCGCGATCCCGGCAAGCTCGGCCAGATCCTCATAGTCCCCAAGCCCGGTATTTCGCCCCGATCTCAGCCCATACAAGGCTGCATTCAATCCCCATAGTCGCGACGTGCCGGCGATCTCGTTCACTTGCGGCAAGTGCGGCGGCGCTGCCAGCACGATCACGCTTTCGATCTTGCCATCAACCCGTACAATCAGGTCGTACACGCCCGAGGGCAGGGGGGGCAGGATGATGCTTCCGGGCCCGCGCCCCTCTGCCAGAGCAGCACCGGTGCTATCGTCCACCAGCTGCCAGCTTGCGTCAGCGCCGAAGTCCAGCACACATCGGGTTTGGCTTTCGACTATCACTTCGGCGGGACAAGTGCGTTCGCCGTCCCGCGCGTTCACCTCGGCCAGCGTTTCGCAGATCAGCGCTTCGGTCCCGACATCCAAACCATTTGCCCGCAGCAGCGCTTTTTGCGTATCGGACGAAATCCGCCGCTCGGCACCGCCCAGATCATGATAGAACGGCACGATGCCGAACCGGTCCGACAGAGCGTTCAAGGCCTCGTCCACGGTCACGCGTCGGACTCATCGGGCTTCAGTACGAGGGCGACGACCGACGCGCCCTCGGCGATGATCCCGTTGCTGGCAATTTCGCAAAATGCGCCCGGATCCGGCTGTGCCGTGTCGATCGCACGGACCCAATGCTTTCCAGCCGGAGCGG
>CBDUOT010000015.1:0-44350 GCA_965368915.1 uncultured Rhodobacterales bacterium
CCGAAATTCGTGACCTGCGCCGCCGAATGCCAGGTGGTGCCGCTGGTCAGCTCGTCCCGCTCGACGAGAACCACATCGCTCCAGCCTTCCCTGGTCAGGTGATACAGCGTCGAGCATCCGGCGATGCCCCCCCCGATCACGACCACCTTGGTCCTCGATTTCATTCCAGCCCTCCGCCTTCGACGACAATGTGCTCGTACGGAGGGGATCGCGGCAACGAGAACGATGAGAATTAGAAAAACTCGAACCTAATGTGCGGCTAGTTCCGAACTAGACGGAATAACGAAGGCGGTGGACAGCATGCAGTTCACGGCGCGACTGCTCCGCAATATTCGTAAGAGGCTGAGGATAAACTAGCTTTCGGCTTCGGCGTTCGCGAGCACCCGAAAGTCATGTGCCAGCCAGGGATGGCTTTGAAGAATCGGCTCGACCACCTGGCGCGCGAGCAGCCGACGCAAGCTATCGGCGACAAGCTCGGTGGTCGCCTGTGGATAGTAGTCGGTGCAATAGAGCGACAGCACACGCGAGAAACCTTTGTTCTGAAAGGCGTGCAGAGCGATGTGGTCCTGAAAGCGCTTGGCCCGGTTATAGCTTGCGGGCGTCGTGATCGCCCAGCCGGTGCCTTCGGCAACCATGCCAAGAAGGGAATGGTTGCTCTCCAGCTCGAAGCGGTTCGGCAGCGAAATCCGCGTGCGGCGCAGATGCAGTTCGATCAGGTTGCCGATGATGAGGTTCTTTGAATAGCGCAGGAACGGCAGTTCGGATCGGCCGGCGAGGAACTCCTCAGGTGTCTGGGTTGCGGTGGCGGGTAAGGCAATCACGAAAGGGTCACGTAGAAGCGGGAATTCGACGAGGCCCGAAATGTCCGTGAGCGGGCGTGTCGCCACGCCGATATCAAGCTTCTTTTCGTGCAGAAGGCGGATGATATCGTGGCTGGGGCGGGTGAGGTGCTTGAACGTGCATTTTGGCATCGCCTGCGACAAGAACTGCGCAAGTTCCGGCGCGATTTCGCTGTCGAAATCGTCAACAATGCCCAGCCGCAGTTCGCGTACCTGTGCAAGGTTGCCTGACAACAGCTCGGTCTCACCGCGACGGATCATCGTGAGTCCATCATCGACATAGCGCGCGAAGATGGTTCCTGCGGGTGTCAGCACCATTGGGCGCCTCGAGTGGTCGACGAGGTCCACTCCCAGGCTTTCCTCAACGCTGCGGAGGTGGTGCGAGATGGTGCTGATCGACAGGCCGGTCTCATCCGAGACACTTCGCGCAGATCCCGACTTGGCAATGAGTTGAAATATCTCAAGCCCGCGAAGGCTCAGTTTGGTGCGTTCCATGGTCCGCCTTGTCGCAATGGATGGAATCTGATCCGCCGATACATTCGAATATTTCGAAACTGATATCCATCTTTTTTGATGGGTTCGGTTTTATTGGACAAACCGACGGCAAACGTTGCGAGATGATCCCGGCTCGTTTTCAATACCGGACAAGCATGCCGGACTTACGAGTAGAGCTATAATTATAACAGGGAGACAGCAATGAAACGGAATACGATCAAACATACCATTGCAGCTCTGGCCGCTAGCACGGCCACCCTCGGAGCAACGCAGGTCGCGGCTGAGAGCATCACAGTAGCCTACTTCCTCGAATGGCCGATGCCGTTCGAGTATGCCAAGCAAATGGGCACCTACGAGGAAGCCCTGGGTGTGGACATCAACTGGGTGAGCTTCGAAAGCGGCGTGAAGATGTCGGCGGCCATGGCCTCGGGTGACGTGCAGCTCTCGGTCAGCCAAGGCGTGCCTCCTTTCGTGGTCGCTACCAGCGCAGGTCAGGATCTGCAGATCCTCGACGTTGCGGTCAGCTATGCCGACAACGACAACTGCGTGGTCCGGTCCGAGCTTGAGATCGACAAGTCCAATGCGGGCGAGCTGGCCGGCAAGAAGGTCGCCGTCCCGCTCGGCACCGCTGCGCATTACGGCTTTCTCAAGCAGATGAGCCACTTCGGAGTGGACGTAGCCTCGATGGATGTGGTCGACATGGACCCGCCCGATGGTGCGGCTGCGATCGCACAGGGCGCCGTCGACATGTTCTGCGGTTGGGGCGGATCGCTGCGCCGCGCGCTTGAGCATGGCAACGTGATCATCACGGGTGCCGAAAAGACCGAGCTTGGGATTCTGGTGTTCGACGTAACCTCCGGCCCGGCCGGTTGGGTCGCCGAGAATGGGGATCTGGCCGCTAAGTTCCTCAAGGTGACTGCAGACGCCAACGCGATGTGGGCTGATCCGGCAAACCACGCCGAGATGCTGCCCCTGATCGCCAAAGATGCCGGCATGGAGGAAGCCGCCACGGCTGAAACCATGGCGACGTTCACCTTCCCGACCGTGGAGGAACAGCTTTCGGCCAAGTGGTTGGGCGGCAATGCGCAGACCTTCATGAAGGGCGTCGCCGACGTCTTTGTGGAAGCCGGCAGCATCGACGGTGCGCTCGACACATACGAGAACAACGTCAATACCGGCCCGCTGGAAGCTGCGAGCGAAATGTGACTGCTTGAGGTGTGGCGGCGGGGTATCTCCGCCGCCCCCTATCAGCGTGGCCCGTTGTCGGGCCGCGCGCCTTCCATGAAATGACGCAAACGGGAAGCGCTGGTTATGTCCGGACTATCCATCGAAAACATCTCCATGCGGTTCGACCTACCCAATGGCAGTTCAGTCCAGGCGCTCAAGAACGTGTCTTTGCACATCAAGGAAGGCGAATTGATGAGTGTGCTCGGGCCGTCAGGGTGCGGCAAGACCACGCTTCTGAACATCGTTGCGGGCTTCCTCGCCCCGACCGAAGGGCAAGTGGTGATGAACGGCCACACCGTTACCGGCCCCAATGCCGAGCGAGGCATGGTTTTCCAGCAGGGGGCGCTTTTCGAGTGGATGGACGTGCGCGGAAACGTCAGCTTCGGCCCGAGGATGAGAGGGCAAAGTGAGGCCCAATGGGGCGAACAGGTGGATCACTTGCTCGACGTCACCGGGTTGGGCGACTTCAAGGACAAAGCGATCTACGAGCTCTCGGGCGGTATGCAGCAGCGCGTTGCACTTGCCCGCTGTCTCGCCAACGATCCCGACGTGATCTTGATGGACGAACCGCTTGGAGCGCTCGACGCTCTAACCCGCGAGAAGATGCAGGGCTTGGTGCTGAAGCTTTGGAAGGAGACCGGTAAGACCATCATCCTGATTACCCATTCCGTGGAAGAAGCCATACTGCTCGGCGAACGCCTGCTCGTGATGGCCCCGCGTCCCGGTCGCATTCACAAGGAATACAACCTGCCCTTTGCCGACATGGGTGTGGGCGCCGATTTGCGTGAGGTCAAAAAAGCCGAAGGCTATGCCCGGACGCGCGAAGAAATCCTGGAGATGATCTGGGACATGGAGGAAGAGATCATGGGTCGCACGGAGGATCTGAAATGATCGGTTTGATGATCCTTCTCGTCTATATCGCGATCTTCGTGGTGTCTTTCTTTGCTACACGCTTCCTGGTGCGCCGCACCACAACCGACTTCACGGCGCTCAAGACCGTGACGTTCGGCGACGAAAGCGCGGTGACGTCAAACCGCGTCGCCTCCGTGATTTCGGTCATCACCATCTATCTGATCTGGGGTTCTTTCACCGGCTCGGCCTGGGTGCCGGGCTTTCTGCACGCGCCGGGCCCGTTCGTGGGCGAGACCGGCTTCACCTACACGATCGCCACTCCGGAAGGAGTGCGGGACGATGCCAGGGTGCATGTTCGCGTGATGGATTTCGGCGAGGAGACCAGCAAGTTCGAAGTCGAGCCTGGTGAAGGTATCGCCAAGGACGATGCGGTCTCGATGCCCGCGTCTCGCTCGGCCACGATCTTGTTTGACAGCAACGATGAGGTAACGCGCAAGGACGGTGCGCAGGTGGTGGCCATAGACGGCGTGGAGATCGGCCCCGATGCGCCCATTCGCACCGAGGCGGGCCGCTTTGCGCTTACCAACAAGGGCGCAATCAGCTTTTCACCGCCCAAGGGCCTGCAAATGGAGCCCATCTGGCTGCCCCCGCCCGAGGCCGTAGTGGGGCGTTTGTTCGAGATCGCCAATGAGGGCTATCGCGACAGCACTCTTTGGAAGCATCTGGGTTATTCTCTTTTCCGTGTGATCGTGGGGTTCCTGTTCGGTGCCCTGCTGGGCATCCCGTTGGGCTACGCCATGGGGCTTAGCAACTGGTTCCGAGGCTGGTTCGAACCGATCGTTGAGTTCATGCGACCCGTGCCGCCCCTGGCGCTGATCCCGCTCGTAATTATCTGGTTCGGCATCGGCGAGACCGGCAAGATCATTCTGCTGTTCCTGGCTTCGCTGTGGATCATGGCCATTTCGGCGCGGGCCGGGGTCTCGGGGGTCAACATCACCAAGGTGCACGCCGCCTATTCGCTTGGGGCGAGCAAAATCCAGATCCTCCGCAACGTGATCATGCCGAACTCTCTGCCCGAGATTTTTACCGGCGCGCGAGTTGCCATGGGGGTTTGTTGGGGCACGGTTGTGGCGGCAGAGTTGGTCGCAGCATCGGAAGGTGCGGGTATGATGATCATGGTGGCATCCAAGTTTCAGCTCACCGACATCGTCCTTATGGGGATTATTCTGATCGGTGTAATCGGCTTCGGGATCGACATACTGATGCGCAGAGCCGAGAGCTGGCTGGTCCCGTGGAAAGGCCGTAGCTGAGCTTGACCGGGAACATCCGCCAGCAGGCTTTCGACCTTGCTTGAGTGATCCGTTTTGACCTTCGGCGTATGACCGGCGATTTGCTCCGGGGTGCATGGCACTTTGCGGTTCCAGGCTGGGCGCCGAGGATTTTCAGGCCCGGGGTCACCGAGCCACCGATGCAGATCGTACAAGCGGCAGAATGTCGTGCGCGGTTTTCCCAGCAGGCACCTCGTCCGGCTAGCGGACGCCGTTGGCGGCGACGGAGCGCGCGGCGGGTTTGAGGGCTTTTCACGCGACGGGCAGGCGGGCATAGTCCGGCGCAAGAAATCGGGAGAGTGACATGAACGGAACGGGTCTGATCGAAGAACTGATCGGCGGTAGGGGGGTGCTGCTCGCGCTCGCCATATTCATCATCCTTTGCGTCTATCTGGGCGTTCGGATCGTACCGCAGTCGGAAAAGCACGTGGTAGAGCGGTTCGGCCGGCTGCGCGCGGTCTTGGGGCCGGGGATCAACTTCATCGTGCCGTTCCTCGACCGGGTTGCGCACAAGATCTCGATTCTCGAGCGGCAGTTGCCGAATGCCGAGCAGGACGCGATCACGGCCGACAACGTGCTGGTGCGCGTCGAGACGAGCGTATTCTACCGGATCACCGAGCCGGAAAAGACTGTCTACCGGATCCGCGATGTGGATGGCGCGATCGCGACCACCGTTGCCGGGATCGTGCGGTCTGAGATCGGTAAGCTGGAGCTCGACCAGGTGCAGTCGAACCGGAGCGAACTGATCGGGAAGGTGCGGGAACTGGTCGCGGCGATGGTCGATGACTGGGGGATCGAGGTGACGCGGGCGGAGGTTCTGGACGTGAACCTCGATGAGGCGACACGGGCGGCGATGCTGCAGCAGTTGAACGCGGAACGTGCGCGGCGGGCTCAGGTAACTGAGGCCGAGGGCAAGAAGCGGTCGGTGGAACTGTCGGCGGACGCCGAGCTTTACGCGGCCGAGCAGGAGGCCAAGGCGCGCCGCATCTCGGCCGAGGCCGAAGCTTACGCGACCGAGGTCGTCGCCAGGGCGATCAAGGAGAACGGGATCGAGGCTGCGCAGTACCAGGTGGCGCTGAAGCAGGTCGAGGCGCTGACGGCCGTGGGCCAGGGCGCGGGCAAGCAGACGGTGATCGTGCCTGCAAACGCGCTTGAGGCGTTCGGAGATGCGTTCAAGATGCTGAAGGGCCGGTCGTGATGCTGTGGTCGGCGTGGTGGGTCTGGATGATCGCGGGCGCGATCCTCGCCATCCTCGAGATCGTGATCCCCGGCTTCATTCTACTGGGCTTCGCCATAGGTGCGGCAAGCGTGGGAATTCTTCTCTGGATAGGTTTGCTCGGCGGGTCGCTCGCGATGCTTCTTCTTGTCTTCGCGGTGGCGTCACTCGTGGCGTGGCTGGCGCTGAGAAAGATTGTCGGCGTGCGGCACGGGCAGGTGAAGGTCTGGGACCGGGATATCAACGATAACTGAGGTTTTCCGGTCGGGCCGGGCAGCCGCGTTTCCTGCCGCGCCTGATCGCCGAAGACCGGAATGCGATGGCGCGGCGCGCGTCACACTGAGACGCCCGCGTCCTTCATTGCGGCAATCAGGTCGCGGACGCGGTCCGCGTTCGAACTCGCCACCGAGCCGTCGCGGTTCTGGCGGTTGTTTTCAAACCCCACGCGCGCCTTGCCGCCGGCCTTGAGCGCGGCGATCAGGCAGTCGGTTTCGGCCGTTCCGAAGGCACAGACCGCCCAGTCGGGCGACAGGCCCGAGGCGAGCTGCACGGAGAGCGGCGCGTCGAGGTCGGCTGGGTCAGAGACCTGACCGGTCGAATAGCGGCCGAGGACGTGGAGAACGGCAAGGTTTTCGCGCGGGATCGTGCCGTCGGCGACGAGATGCGACAGCCGGGATACGTCGGCTGCGTCGTAGAGGATGTGCTGGAGCTCGATCCCCGCTTCGGCGCAGAAGGCGAAGAACCGGGCGGTCACGCGGGTGTCCTCTTCGCTCGTGATCTCTCGGAGCGCGATCGAGACGGCGGCGGGGCGGAGGGTTTCGACAAGCGCCCGCTGTTCGGCGGGGGTGAAGCGGCCCGCGGCCTCGGACGTGATCTGGACATAGAGGTCCGGCGCTTCGCGCGCGAGTTCGCCCAGAAGCTCGGCATAGATACCGGCATCGAGCGTATGCGCCCCGTCCGCGTCGCGGATATGAGCGTGCAGACCGCCGGCCCCGGCCTTTTGGCAGTCAACGGCTGTCGCGACGATTTCGGGGATCGTCACAGGGAGGGCGGGGTGATCTTTCTTCGTCAGACGGGCACCCGTGGGGGCGACCATCAGGCGGGGCAGCGTCATGCGGCGAGCGCCTTGTCCACTGCCTTTGACAGCTTGTCGGTCAACTCGTCGATCTGCGCGTCTTCGATGATGAAAGGCGGGGCGAGAAGGACATGGTCGCCGATCTGGCCGTCGATCGTGCCGCCCATCGGGTAGCAGATCAAACCTTCCGCAAAGGCGTTCGCCTTGATCTTCGCGTGCAGCTTGCGCGCCGGGTCGAAAGGCTGCTTCGTTTCCCGGTCGGCGACGAGTTCGATACCACGGAACAGGCCCCGGCCACGGATGTCGCCGATATGGGGGTGCTGGCCGAAGCGGTCCCGCAAGGCAGCGTCGAGTTTCGCGCCCTGTTCCCGGACACGCGGCAGAAGCCCGTCGTCGAGAATGCGGCCAAGCACGGCATTCGCCGCAGCTGCCGCCATGGCGTGGCCCATATAGGTGTGGCCGTGCTGGAAAAAGCCCGAGCCCTTGGCGATCGCATTGTAGATCGCCGCCGACGTCAGAAGCGCACCGATTGGCTGGTAGCCGGCGCCGAGACCCTTGGCGATGGTCATCATGTCGGGTGCGACGCCGTCTTCGAGGCAGGCATAAAGGTGGCCGGTGCGGCCCATGCCGCACATCACCTCATCCAGGATCAGCAGGACGCCGTGGCGGTCGCAGATCTCTCGGATACGCTTGAGGTAACCCGGAACGGCGGGTACGGCCCCGGCGGTCGCGCCGACGACGGGTTCGGCCACGAAAGCCATCACAGACTCGGGGCCGAGACGCTGGATTTCCGTTTCCAGTTCGTCCGCCACGCGAAGGCCATAGGCCTCGGTGCTCTCGCTGTCTTCGCGGCCACGGTATTCGTAGCAGGGCGAGATGTGCGAGGTTTCGACCATCAGCGGGCGGAACTGGGCGCGCCGCCATTCGTTGCCGCCGGTGGCCAGCGCGCCGAGCGTGTTGCCGTGATAGCTCTGGCGGCGGGCGATGACCCGATGCCGCCCCGGCTGGCCGATTTCAAGGAAGTATTGCCGGGCCAGCTTCAGCGCGGCTTCAACCGCCTCGGAGCCGCCGGATACGAGGTAGACGCGGTCGATCCCCTCGGGCGCCTCGGCGATCAGCCGGTCGGCGAGCGCCTCGGCGGGTTCGGTCGTCAGGAAGCCGGTATGTGCGAAGGCCAACCGGTCGAGCTGGTCATGAAGCGCCGCGCGCACCTTGGCGTCGGAATGGCCAAGGCAGGACACAGCCGCGCCGCCCGAACCGTCGAGATATTTCCGCCCGTCCGCGTCGATCAGATAGCAGCCCTCACCCCGGACGGCAGTGGGTAACGTCCCCTTCGTGGACCGGCCGAAGATGTGGTTGGGCACGTCTCAGCTCCTCGCGACGTAGACGGATTGCTTGGCATGACGGACGACGCGCGAGGCGTTCGGTCCGATCAGGTAGTCGCTGAGCGCAGGGCGGTGTGACCCGATGACGATCACGTCGACTTCGAGCTTGTCGGCTGCCTTCACGACCTCGTCATAGATCGTGCCGTGCGCGACATGGGGGTGGACCTCGACCCCTTTGGGCACATGGGTTTTCACCCATTCGGCTAGCGAATGCGTGAACTCGTCGATCATCTTGTGTTCGTAGCCTTCGGGGAAGAAGGTCGACACTTGGGCCATGCCGAAATCGGGCAGGACGCCGACCACGTGCAGCACGCCGTCCTTTTGCACCAGGTCTAGCGCGGCGGAGAGCGGCGCCTTGCTTGTTTCCTCGTTGTTGATGTCGACCGCGAGAAGGATTCTCTTTGCCATGATCTGTTCTCCTCAGAAGGCCGGTTTGGTCTGGCGACGGCGCTGCAGCATGATCACCAGCCCCAGAAGCAGAAGCGCCGGGATGTAGAAGACCTGCTTTGGCATCCTGCTGGCCGGGGACAGAACGCTCACGACCTCAACCCGGTTGTCGGTGTAGAAGTCGAAGGCTGACAGCTTCTCTTGGTACGGTGTGCCGAACATGGGTTCGTCCATGTAAAGCTTGTCGCCCTCGGGTAGCAGGAAGAGACCCGCCGCTTCGGCGCGTCCCGTGGCAGGTTCGTCCTCGGCCACGGTGTGTACAAGTGTCGTCTGAGTCACGCCGCCATCGGTGAACGACGGCCCCGAGACGACGAAGCGCACACGTTCCCCGGGTCCTGCCGCGTCGAACGCGGCAGCGAGCTCGGTCGGTGGGCTTTCTACGAAGGGTGGCTGGACGCGGTTCAGCCAGAAGCCCGGCACGAAGAGCGTGAAGGCAACCAGAAGAAGGGCCGCGCTTTCCCAAAGCCGCGAGGGCGCGAGGAAATAGCCCTGCGTAGCGGCGGCGAAGAGAAGCATCGCGAAGGTGGCGATCACGAAGATGAACGCCGCCTGGAGAATGCCGGCCCAGGTGCCGAGGTCGACCCCGTAAAGGATCAGCGCCGGGTTGAAGATGAACAGGAACGGCAGCGCCACGGTCCGCATCGAATAGAAGAAGGCCGTGAAACCGGTGCGGATTGGATCGCCCCCAGACACGGCGGCGGCGGCGAAGCTTGCCAGCCCAACCGGCGGCGTCACGTCGGCCATGATGCCGAAGTAGAAGACGAAGAGGTGCGCGGCGATCAGGGGCACGATCAGCCCTTCCTGCGCGCCGAGGGTCACCACGACCGATGCCATGAGCGACGAGACGACGATGTAGTTCGCCGTTGTCGGAAGGCCCATGCCAAGGATCAGCGAAAACACCCCGATGAGCAGGAGCATGAGGAAGAGGTTGCCGCCAGACAGAACCTCGACAAGGCCCGCGAGTTCGGTCCCGATCGGAGTCTTGGTGACGGTCGCGACGATGATGCCCGCCGCCGCCGTGGCGACGCCGATCCCGATCATGTTTCGGGCGCCAGCTATCAGCCCCTCGATCAGGTCGTCGAAGCCGGCCCGGGTGGCTTCGCCCATGTTTTCGCCCCGGAACATTGCCTTGAGCGGGCGTTGGGTGATGATGATGAACAGCATGACCGCGACCGCGTAGAAGGCGGATTTGGCGGGCGACTGCATTTCAACCATCAGGAACCAGATGAGGACGAGGATCGGCAGCAGGAAGTGAAGGCCGGTCGGAAACACCTGCGCCACGGTGGGCAGGTGGAATTCGGTCGCGTCCGGATCGTCGAGGGCGAGGTCTTCGCGCCCCGAGGCAGTGCGGACGGCGAGCACGTAGATAGCGCCGATGGCGGCCAGCACGACCCAGTCAGCGATGCCAGGCGCTGCGGCGCGCAGGCCCCCGATGCCGTAGATCAGCGCAGTGAAGGCCGCGGCGGCTACGGCGAAGCCGATGAAGATCTTGAGGAACATCTGGGCGAGGCTCTTCGCTTCGCCAAGCGCCGGCATGTCCTTTTTCAGCGCTTCGAGATGCACGATATAGACGAGCGCGATGTAGGAGATCACGGCCGGGATGAAGGCGTGCTTGATGACCTCGACATAGGAAATGCCGACGAACTCGACCATCAGGAACGCGGCGGCGCCCATGACGGGCGGCATGATCTGGCCATTGACGGACGAGGCGACCTCGACCGCGCCGGCCTTTTCAGAGGAGAAGCCCACGCGCTTCATCAGCGGTATGGTGAAGGTGCCGGTCGTGACGACATTCGCGATAGAGGAACCGGAGATGAGGCCCGTCATCGCAGAGCCGACGACGGCCGCCTTGGCCGGGCCGCCGCGAAGGTGCCCCAGACCCGCGAAGGCGAGCTGGATGAAGTAGTTACCTGCCCCCGCCTTGTCGAGGATCGCGCCAAAGAGAACGAAGAGGAAGACGAACGCCGTCGAAACGCCCAAGGGGATGCCGAACACGCCGGTCGTGTCGAGCCACTGCGCGTTCACGATGGATTTGAACGACAGGCCGTTGTGTTCGATGATGTCGGGAATGAGCCAACCTTGCCCCATATAGGCATAGAGCAGGAACAACGAGCCCACCACCGTGAGCGCCGGGCCGAGCGCGCGGCGCGAGGCTTCGAGAAGCACGACAATGCCGATGGCGCCGATGACGATCTGGGTTTGCGTTGGCAGACCTGAGCGCGCTGTCAGGGCGAGTTCGCGCGAAAAGGCGAACACGTAGAAAGCGCAGAAGAACCCCACAAGCGCGAGTATCCAGTCGTAGATCGGAATCCGGTCGCGGGGCGAGGTCTTGAATGCGGGATAGGCGAGGAAGGCGAGAATGACCGCGAAGGCGAGGTGCATCGGTCGAGTCTGGGACGAGTTCATCACCGGCAGGTATTGGCCGAACCAAAGCTGTGGCTGCGCGATCCAGAGCTGAAAAAGAGACCACGCGAGCGCGATACCCGAAATCAGAAGCGCAACTGTGCGGTTTGTCGGAACACGTCCGCCGGTATCGGTCGATGCAACCAGATCCTGCAGTTCGTCGTCGCTGAGCCCGTCGGTCTTGTCGTTTGCCTGGTCGCTCATCTCGTCCCCCTTCATGCGTCGATCAATCAACGTCTAAGCCAAGAAGGGGCGCCGCGAAAAATCGCGGCGCCCCTGGAGACACAGTCCGCAAAGTGCGGATGCGTTCAGAACGCGCCGATCACTCGATCAGGCCCTCTTCGCGGTAATACTTCTCGGCACCCGGATGAAGCGGAGCCGACAGACCGTCATTTGCCATCTCTTTCGGGTCGAGATTTGCGAAGGCGGGGTGCAGGCCGCGGAACTGGTCGATGTCCGAGAATACCGCCTTGACGAGCGCATAGACCGTGTCCTCGGGAACCGTAGCCGAGGTCACGAGCGTGGCACCCACGCCGAAGGTCGTCACATCGGCGTCAGAGCCGCGATACATGCCGCCCGGGATCGTCGCGACCCGATAGAACGGGTTGTCGGCGACCAGTTGCTCGACTTCCGGCCCGGTCACGTTGACGAGAACCGAGTCACAGGCGGTCGTGGCTTCCTGGATGGAACCCGACGGGTGACCGACCGTGTAGATCATCGCGTCGATGTTGTTGTCGCAAAGCGCCTGCGACTGTTCGGCCGCCTGAAGTTCCGAGGCGAGGGCGAAGTCGTCCATCGTCCAGCCTTTGGCTGCCATCAGCACTTCCATCGTGCCGCGCTGGCCGGAACCGGGGTTGCCCACGTTCACGCGCTTGCCCTTGAGGTCGTCGAACGAGGCGATGCCGGCATCGGCGCGCGCCACGACGGTGAAGGGCTCCGGGTGGATCGAGAACACGGCGCGCAGGTCTTCGAACGCGCCGGTAGCTTCGAATTCCGAGGTGCCGTTAAAGGCGTGGTACTGCCAGTCGGACTGGGCCACGCCGAAGTCGAGTTCACCGCCACGGATCGCGTTGATGTTGTAGACCGAGCCGCCGGTCGACTCGACGCCGCAGCGGATGCCGTGCTCCGACCGCGTCTTCGACATCATGCGGCAGATCGCGCCGCCGGTCGGATAGTAGACGCCGGTCACGCCGCCGGTGCCGATCGAGATGAAGCTTTCCTGCGCGACGCTCGGTGCGGCCGCCAGGCCGCAGGCAACAAGCATCCCGAATGCGAGATGTTTCATAACTCTTTCCTCTCCCGTTGGTCTCTTTTGTTGATTGCTTGAGATGAGGCGTTTGCATCACCAGAGTCAACATAGCAATACAATTGCATTATCGCAAAGCCGGGATTCGTGCTAACGTCCCGCCTAACCTTGCCCCAACTTGGCTGTTATGTCACTACAATCCTTAGAAAAACTTGGGCCAAGCCTGACCCGCGTCGCGGAGGAGGGCACGCCTGTGCTTGCGGCGTTCGCGTCCTGGGTGCAGGACCATTATGCCGAAGTCGCCTTTTCCTCGATTCGCGGATTGGCCGAGCAAGCGGGGGTGAATTCCAACACCGTGACGCGGCTCGCGAAGGAGCTTGGCTACGACGGATACGATTCGTTTCGGGCCGATATAAGGGCCGCTTTCCGCAGCCGCACGATCGGGTATGCGGCGCGCGCGCAGGCGCTTCACAAGCGCGATGGCAGCGACCTTTTCGGCGAGTTGATCGCGGCGAACCGCGCCAACGCGGAGGCTGTCTTTTCGCCCGAGATGCAGGGCCTTCTGGGGTCACTGATCGATCCGTTGCTCGACGCGAGGCGGATCTACTCGATCGGAGTGCGCAGCTGTTATTCCATCGCGCACTACTTTTCCTACGTGGGCTCCATGGCCTTCGACAACTTCGTGACCGTGCCGTCGCAGCCCGGCGCGATCATGGATCAGCTGCTTCGCGCTGGGCCCGAGGACATCGTCGTCGCCATGACGTTCGAGCATTACTCGCCCGAGGTCGTGCGCGCCTGCCAGATCGCGCGGGACTGCGGCGCCCGCGTGCTGGCGCTGACCGACAGCCACAGTTCGCCCATCGCGATGGGCGCCTGGCATGTGATCCCGCTGCCGATGGCCGGACCGCAATTCATGCCCTCGCTGAACTCGGCCTTCATCGTCATAGAGATGCTGCTAGCCGGGATGGCGGCGCGTTCGGAGGGTGCGGCACGCAACGTCCGGACCTTCGAGGAGCGAATGCAGCAGTTTGGCGGCTACCTGCTGGCCTAAGCGGCGGGCAGGCGCCGGACTTCGGCTCCCGGCCTATTCCGTCGTGCGACCGTCGAAATGTTCGTGCGAGACGTCGGCCTCCGCCTTGGTCTTGTGAACGGTGCCGTCCACGTGTTCGGGCGGGCCGTAGATCGTGTAAAGCCGGAGCGGTTCCGATCCGGTGTTGACCACGTTGTGCTTCGCACCGGCCGGGACGATCACGCCGTCATCGGCCTTCACCTTGTTGGCGACACCGTCGATCAAGACCTCACCATTTCCGGTTTCGAACCGGAAGAACTGGTCGCGGTCCTCATGGATCTCTTCTCCGATATCCTCGCCCGGCTGGATCGCCATCAGGACGAGCTGGATATTCTTCCCGGTGTAGAGAACACGGCGGAAGTCGTCGTTTTCTTCGGTCAGTTTTTCGATGTTGTCTGCAAAGCCCTTCATCGCGGCGGTCTCCTTTGGGATCAATTTGGCCCGGTCGGCGAGCGAACCTTCACTGCAACCGATACTGCGGTGCAGCGTAGGGTTCTTTGACACCGATCAAGGAGGACGCGTTCAGGCGAGATGCGGCCGGAAGGCGGACACGACTTCATCATATACGGCGCGCTTGAAGGGCACGATGGCGGTCAGCATCTCGTCGGCGTTGATCCAGCGCCATTCGGAGAACTCCGGATGCTCGGTTGCGATGTCGATCTGATCGTCGCGACCGAGAAAGCGGTAGAGAAACCAGCGCTGCTTTTGCCCCCGATACTTGCCGCCCCAGACCTTGCCCAGAAGGTCTGGCGGCAGGTCGTAGGTCACCCAGTCCGGGCTTTTTGCAACGAATTCGACAAGGTCCGGCGTCACGCCGGTTTCCTCGTGAAGCTCGCGCAACGCCGCTTCGCGCGGCTTTTCACCCTTGTCGATACCACCCTGCGGCATTTGCCAGGCGGCGACCTCGCTGTCCTTCCGCTGGCCGGCGAAGATCCGGCCCTGCGCGTCGATCAGCATGACGCCGACGCAGGGCCGGTAAGGCAGGTCCACCGCGGCGACCTTGGTCATTCCGCCGCGGCGATGGCCGAGAGACCCTTGAGGATGTCGATCGCATAGGCGAGCTGGTAGTCATCCTCACGCAGCTTCGCCGCCTCTTCGGCGCGCTTCTGTTCGTCTTCGAACGTGCGGATCTCGTCCTCAGTCATCGAGTCGTTGGTGATGGCGCCACGCAGGTCCGCCTCGGAGCGCGAGCGGCTCGCGGCCGAGCCTTCCTCCTCTTCCGCTTCGGTGGCAACGGGGCGCTGCGGCTGTTCGACCACGATGTCGGGCGAGATCCCCAATGCCTGGATCGAGCGGCCCGAGGGCGTGTAGTAACGCGCCGTCGTGAGGCGCATCGCGCCCTCGCCACGCAGCGGGATCACGGTCTGCACGGACCCTTTGCCGAACGACTTGGTGCCGACCACGATGGCGCGGCGATGGTCCTGAAGCGCACCGGTCACGATTTCGGAGGCCGAGGCCGAGCCGCCATTGATCAGCACGACCATCGGCCGGCCCTCGGTCAGATCGCCCGGGGTGGCGTTGAAGCGTTCGCTGTCCTGCGGGTTGCGGCCACGGGTCGACACGATCTCTCCCTTATCAAGGAACGCATCGGACACAGAGATCGCCTGGGTCAGTAGGCCGCCGGGGTTGTTCCGGAGGTCGAGCACGAAGCCGTTCACAGCATCGATGCCGCCAGCCTCCTCGATCGCCTTCTTCATTCCAGCCGCCAGATTGTCGTAGGTCTGGTCGTTGAACGTGGTCACACGCGCCACCACCGTATCGCCTTCGACACGCACGCGCGCGGCCGTCAGCTTGATCGTGTCGCGGATGATCGAGACGTCGAAGGGTTCGTCGGTGCCCTCGCGCGCGACGGTGATGATGATCTCGGAGCCGACCGGCCCGCGCATCTTGTCCACCGCCTCGTCCAGCGTAAGGCCAAGAACGCTTTCGCCGTCCACGTGGGTGATGAAGTCGCCCGCCTGGATGCCTGCATCGTAAGCTGGCGTTTCGTCGATGGGCGAGACGACCTTGATGAAGCCCTCTTCCTGCGTGACCTCGATACCGAGGCCTCCGAACTCGCCGCGCGTCTGGACCCGCATGTCCGCGAAGTCGTCGGGCGCGAGATAGCTCGAATGCGGGTCGAGAGAGGTCAGCATCCCGTTGATCGCCGCCTCGATCAGCTCGCCTTCATCGACCTGCTCGACATATTGGGCGCGGATACGCTCGAATATGTCGCCGAAAAGATCGAGTTGTTCGTAGACAGTGCTGGACCCGGTTTCCTGAGCCACGAGCGGGCCTGCCACCTGCGTCGTCAGAACCAGCCCCGCGAGCGACCCGCCGACGGCCGCCATCACGAATTTCTTCATCGCTCAGTCTTCCCTTGTCGTTACGAACCAGGGGCCGGGATCGACCGGCTCCTTGCCCTGTCTGAGTTCCATATAGAGCGTTTCAGTGCGACCTGCGACACCCGTTTCTTCGTTACCGGCGGCAATTGGCCCGCCCGGCGCTTCCGGTGCGCCGCCCATGAGCCCTACGGGCGCCCCGGCTTCGAGCACGTCGCCCGTATCGCCGAAGACCGTTCCCAGACCCGCCAGAACCAGAAGATAGCCCGAAGCTGGCTCCATGATCATCACATTTCCGTAGTCGAGGAGCGGACCCCTGTAGCGGATCGTCGCAGGCCATGGCGCAGTGACCAACGCGCCGGGGAGCGTGGCGAGGATGATGCCCGGCCTGCGGATGCCGGCTGCGTCGGGTTCCCCTGCGCGGCGCAGCAGAGTGCCCCGCACCGGAAGCGGCAATGTGCCTTTGGCGCCCTCGAAATCCTCCATCGGCGCGCCAATATCGGTTTCCATCCGCGACAGACCAATGGCGAACACGTCGAGGCTTTCGGCGCTTTCCAGAAGTGCCGTCAATTCCTCGGGGTCTTCGAGGAAGCGGCGCGGCAAGTCTGTGCGATCCTGGATCGCTTGGCTGAGCGCGGTGCGCGCGGTCTGGGCGGCGCCGAGCCCGCGTTCGAGTGTCTCGGCGGTTTCGGCTTGTAACGTGCGCAGCCGCTTGAGCTCTTTCAGCGCCTCGGCGATCCCGGTGGCCTCTGTCTGAAGCGCGGGTGTCACAGAGCCAAGGATCATCCCGGACCGCGCGGCGCCGAGCGGTCCGTCGGGATGGAACAGCAGCAAAGGCTCGGGGTCCCGCTCCATCGCCGCCATCACGGCGAGCAGCTGGCTGATCCGGTCGCGGCGCGCTTCGAAGGCGGCGAGGATCTCCGTTTCGCGCACGGAGGCGCGCCGGAGCGCGTCGCGAAGAGCCGAGAGGCCAGCCTCGTAAGCCCTGATCGTTCGCGTCAGCGCGGCCACGCGGTCGCGCGACCCGCGCGCGTCGTTAAGCGCGTCGATCGCGTCGCGCAGCTGGGACGCGGCTTCTTCGGCTGCCGGAATGGCAGGATCCTCCGCCCGGGCAGGCGCGGCGAAGGCGAGTATCAGGGCAAGAGAAAGCGCGAAGGGTCTCATCCGTGCTCGATCAGTGTGCGTCCGGTCATTTCGGGCGGCAGGTCCAGCCCCATGAGGTCGAGAAGCGTCGGCGCAAGATCGGCAAGCCGCCCATTTCTGAGCGTCGCGCCGTCGGGTCCGCCGACCAGCACCACGGGAACCGGGTTCGTTGTGTGCGCCGTATGCGGTCCACCTGTTTCGGGGTCGACCATGGTTTCGCAGTTGCCGTGATCGGCAGTCACGATCATCGCGCCGCCGGCCTTTTCAATCGCGGCGACGGCCCGGCCAAGCCCGCGATCCACTTCCTCGACCGCCGCGATGGCAGCTTCGAGGATGCCGGTATGCCCGACCATGTCCGGGTTGGCGTAGTTGACGACGATCAGGTCGTAACCCTTGCCGATCGCTTCGACGAGCTTGTCCGAAACCTCCGGGGCCGACATCTCGGGCTGAAGATCGTAGGTCGCGACCTTGGGCGAGGGGGCCATATGGCGGTCCTCGTCGACTTCCGGCACCTCTTTCCCGCCATTCAGGAAGAAGGTCACATGGGGGTATTTCTCGGTCTCGGCGAGGCGGAACTGTTTCAGCCCGTGCTGCGCGACCCATGCGCCGATCGTGTTGACCACGGGGCGCTTGGGGTAGGCGGCGGCCATGAAGGCGTCATGGGTCTTGGAATAGTCGACCATCCCGAGAAGTGCGGCCCAGTGGGGGCGTGTGCCCCGGTCGAAACCGTCGAAGTCGTCCTCCCCCACGGCGAGAAGGATTTCACGCGCCCGGTCGGCGCGGAAATTCAGGCAGAAGAAGCCGTCGCCGTCCTTCGCGCCCTCGTATCCGACGATGACGGTGGGCTGGATGAACTCATCCGTTTCGTCGCGCGCATAGGCGGCGGACACAGCCTCGGCGGCGTTCCGGGCCGCCAGCCCCTCGGCCTTGATCATCCCGGCATAGGCGCGTTCGACCCGGTCCCATCTGTTGTCGCGGTCCATGGCGAAATAGCGCCCGGTGACAGTCGCGACGCGCGCGCCGTCCGGGAGCCGCCTTTCGAGGTCCTCGATGAAGCGGTCGGCCGATTTCGGCGCGACGTCGCGTCCGTCGGTCACAGCGTGCAACGCGACCTTCACGCCCGCGCCGGCGATCATCTCGCAGGCGGCGACGACGTGGTCGATATGGCCGTGCACGCCGCCATCCGAGACCACGCCCATCAGGTGCGCGGTGCCGCCATCTGCCTTCAGCGACTGGATGAAGGCCGAAATCGCGGCGTTGGAGAAGAAGCTGCGCTCCTCGATCGCGAGGTCGATCTGGCCGAGGTCCATCGCCACCACGCGGCCCGCGCCGATATTCGTGTGGCCAACTTCGGAATTGCCCATCTGGCCCGAGGGCAGCCCGACGTCCGGCCCGTGTGTGACAAGCTGCGCGTGTGGGCAGGCCGCCATGATCCGGTCGAAGTTCGGGGTGTCGGCCAAGGCGACGGCGTTGCCAGTCGTCTCGGCGCGCAGCCCCCAGCCGTCTAGGATGCACAGGACGACGGGCTTAGGAGTTGGCATGGCGGCGATCCCTGACGTTGGTTCGCCTTCTTCTATTGCGCCACTCTGCGGCGAACAACCGGTGATGCGCGCGGCGGAGCATTTCGGCGTCCGCCGCGCGCCGACCTTAGTGGGGTTGGGCAGTCCAGAGCATGGTTTTCACGTTCGGGTCGCATTTTTTGGTCACGACGTAGGTCTTTTCACCCGCTTTCGGCTTTCCCGCCTGCAGACAACGGCCATAGCCCGCCTCTTGAATCAGCCCATGCACGGCTTTGTCCCGTGGCAACGGAGTCTCCAAGGTCGGGATGAACCGCCAAAGCTGTTGCGGTTCCTTTATGGCGTCACAGGAATGCGCGCTGGTCCCCGCACCTTCCTTGATCGGGCCGGCGATGCACGCATCCGTTCGAATTTGAAGTTGTCCGGAAGATTGCCAGTCAAACCGTTGCTGGGCCTTCGATGGGTCGCCCGAAGTGCAGGATTGCATGAAGAGCTCCTGACTGGCGCTCTTTCTTGATTGTGCCGTGAGGCAGATCGGCTTGCTGCTGCTCTCGGAACGGAAGACGTAGCCGCCGGGTGCGGGAAAGCGGGCCTTGGCGACATTTGCGGACAGCGCGGTGAAGTAGCCGGATTTCAGATCGGCTTGGCCGATACAGGCCGGATGTTTGAAGCCCTGCGGAAGGGAATCCGCGCAATAGGCGTTGCGCGCAGAAACAAGGTTCTGCTGGAAAAGCTTGTTCGCCAGATCCGATTGACCGAGGAAATAGTCGGTACCCGCAAGCTTGTAGAGCGGCAGACGCGTCATGAACTCGTAAGGATGAGGCGTGGATGCGCCTTTGAGCGCGCGGTCGAGCCCATCGGTGTCAGCACAGCCGGCAGGTGCTTGGGAAGGCTGCCAAGTTGCGCAGGTCTTCAAGAGCTTATTCACCGCATCGCGCGCGGTCAGAATGTCGGTCTGCAGGGCGCTGAGTTCCTCTCGATCCCCGGCCCCCGGCTTGTTGCTGCGGCCAAGAACATGGGTGAATTCCGCCTGGAACGGGTCGGTCACCATTGGGTTGACCATGTTCAACAGCGCTTCGTAGGCGGCGCGGTAGTAGACCAACCGCTGGATGTCGGGGCTGGGGCTGAGCGGTACGCCTGACCAGTTCGACAGGTTCGGACCATAGGCGACGACCTGATAGGCGGTTGTGGCGGGATGGGGTGTGCCTTTGATGCCTTCGACTTGGGCGACGACCTTGTCCCATTCTGTTTCAGTCGTGCTCGCCGCCGCTTCCCCGCCTGCGATCCCGCCCGTCTGCGACAGCGTGATTGTCAGCTTTCCTGACTTCAGTTCCGACTCTGCCTGAGTTTTTGCCGAAGCGCTGAAATCCCAACCGACACCACTCGCCTTCATGGCGGAGTTGATGGCCTGGCTTTTCGACTGGTCAATGCCAAGGAAGGACAAAAGGGCATAGGCCTGTGCACCTTGGAAGATGAGACTGATATAGGCATCGCCGCACTTGGCGCGAAACGCGGCCTCGGTCTGGGGGGTTCGCGCGTTCATCGCAGGATCCGAACCGAAGAGCGTTTTCCGCGCATCGGGCGTCAGGCGGATTGAACCGTCCGCCTCGATCTTTTGTGGGGGCGCCTGATAATCCGCAAAGAGCGCGTAGTTGAGGCTGCTTTGGCTGAACTTGGTTTGCTGGGCGAAGCCGATCTTGCCGCTGGCACTGCTTCCAAAGACCTTGCCACTGGCCGAGACATCGATGTCGAGCGCGTGCATGACGGAAAGCTGCTCACTAACCTGAACCAGACGTTTGTTAAATTGGGCGCCGGCGCCCGTATCGGTGACGGGTTTGAAGCCTTCGAGACATGTGTTCGGCCCCAAAAGCTCGCCCGTCACGGTGTCGAAGGGCAGGCCGATCGCCACGGTATCGCCGCGCGAGAATGGGATGACGCGGGCCCCGCTGGTGGCGTCGAGGGTCTGGGCAGGAGCCGGTTGCGTAACTGCCATCATCATCGACAGACTGAGAACGTGCAAAGAGAGTTTGAGGCGTCGGGACATGGAAACACGCCCTTTCGTTTTTGAAAGCCATTTGAAAACAACGATATCTGCTAAAGCACGCTGGAAAGTATCAGCGCCCGAGCTTTCAAAATCAAGAAACTTGCAATCAGTGGTCGAAAGCTGTGCGGACAACTCGCGGCGCTTCAGGCCCGGTGATAGGGCGCGCCGGCGAGGATCGAGGCGGCGCGGTAAAGCTGTTCGGCCAGCATGACGCGAACCAACATGTGCGGCCACACCATCTGCCCGAAAGAGATCGACTGGTCGGCCTTGTCGCGCAGCGCCGGGGCCAAGCCGTCCGCGCCGCCGATCAGGAAGGCGGCTTCCTGCCGGCCCGCATCGCGCCAGCGCGCCAGAAGCCCGGCGAAGTCCGGTGAAGACATGGTGCGCCCGCGTTCGTCCAGAGTGACGAGAAGCGCGCCGGACGGCACTGTGCGTTCCAGCAGCGCTGCCTCGGCGTCCATCCCGCCGCCTTTCTTGTCCTCTACCTCATGCACGGCGGCAGGGCCGAGCCCCAAGGCCCGGCCAGTCCGGTCAAAGCGTGTGAGATAGTCGTCGATCAAAGCGCGCTCGGGGCCGGCCCGCAGCCGGCCCACCGCGCAGATATGAACCCGCATCGACGGGTATCAGACGGTCCGGGCCGACGCACCCGCGCCAGTAGGAGTCCACATCTTCTCGAGCTGGTAGAACTCCCGCACTTCGGGGCGGAAGACATGGACGACCACGTCGGAGGCGTCGATCAGGACCCAGTCGCCCTGTTCCTTGCCTTCGATCTTGCAGGCGCGGCCGAATTCGGACTTGAGACGCTCGACCAGTTTTTCGGCGATGGCGCTGACTTGCCGCGAGGAACGGCCCGAGCAGATCACCATGTGATCGGCAACGGACGACCGCCCGCGCAGGTCAATGACCACCACGTCTTCGGCCTTGTCGTCATCGAGAGAGGAAAGGATCCGCGCGAGCAATTCGTCGCTGGATACGTCGTCAGGCTTCGCCGTCATCGGCACCGGCCCTGCGGCCAGAGAACTGGCCGCGTTCGCATTGTGAAACAGGACATTGTCCTCCTGGGTTGCGCGCCGACCGTCGCCCCGACGCTGGGCGTACCCTTAAGGTAACATCGCGATTGTAAAATCTCAATGTAGCGGAAATGGGGCATGTTCCAACCGCGCCTCGCAACTGCGCGCTTTCGCCCGCCGCGTCAATCCGGTAACGCGCCGCCTTTCTTCTGGCCGGTCGGATGTGTCGCCAGGACTGACCCTTCCAGCATCTTGACCTCGCGCTGCGGGAAGGGGATCGAGATGCCGTTTTCCTTGAACGCGTCCCAGAGCGCCAAATACACGTTGCCGCGGACGTTGGTCAGGCCCTCGCTCGGGTCGGAGATCCAGAAACGCAGGATGTAGTCGACAGAACTGTCGCCAAATCCGGTAATGTGGCAGACGGCGGGCCGTGAGTTCAGCACGCGTTTCACCGACAGCGCCGCTTCTACCGCGATCTTGCGGACCAGATGCGGATCGTCGTCGTAAGCCGTGCCGAAGAAGAGGTCGATCCGAACGAATTCGTTCGAATGCGACCAGTTGACCACCTGTCCGGTGATCAGGTCTTCGTTCGGGATCAGGTATTCTTTGCCGTCCCGCGTGACGACCGAGACATAGCGCGCGCCAAGTGCCTCGATCCAGCCGAACGTGTCGCCGAGTGAAATCACGTCGCCCGGCTTGATCGACTTGTCCAAGAGGATGATCACGCCAGAGACGAGGTTCGAGACGACCTTTTGCAGACCGAAGCCGAGGCCGACGCCGATCGCACCGGAAAGGACCGCCAGACCCGTCAGGTCGAAGCCCACCGCCTTCAACCCGATGAAGAAGGCCGCGGAATAAAGGACGATCTGGAGGAACTTGACGGTCAGCACCCGCATCGAGGGGCTGATATCCTCGTTCTGGCCGATCCTTCGGGCGGCCGTGCCGGACAGGAGCCGGGCACCGAAGAACAACAGGCCCGTGACGACGACCGCCTTGAGGATGGCAAGAAGCGACAGACGGAAATCCCCGAACGAAATCGCGAAGCCGTCGAGGAAGGCCGTCGTCTCGTCCAGATAGCCGGTATAATATAGTGTCGCGTAGATGGTGAGCGCCCAGATGACGATCCGCCTGAGAAAGCGGTTCCTGACCAACTGGGCGGCCAGTCCGATGAAGAACCACGCCGTCGCGATCGTGGCGGCAAGGGTCAGCAGGTAACGGCGCGACGGAAAGTGGTAGATCGACGCGAAGGCGCCCGTCGCGGTCCATGCGAGAAGCGCGAAAAGCGCGAGATGAATGCGCGCATTCAGAGCGACGAGCCAGCGCAACTGCCACTTCGGCCGCCCCGTGAGCGAGCGCATCCATTCGTCGAACCGGGGCTGGACCCAAAGCCGGAGAAGCCAGGCCAGAATGGCGCAACCGACCAACACCGCGACTTGCACGAGCTGCACCGGCAGCGTCAGCAGGTTCAGGTTGAGACGGATGGTGTTCCAGATGCCTGACAGGGCGTCCAGAATGCTTTGGAACTCGTTCTCCATGCCGTCTCCGATTGCGAGGTTTGTCCTTTGTGCCAGCAAGGCCGTGGCGCTGGCAAGGCCGCAACGGGTGACCGCTTCGCTCCCCTTGCGAGACTCGCGGCGGAGGTGTATCTGCTCTGCTTCATGAAAGCTGTGTTTGACATGGATGACCGCGCGCGCCTGCCCTGGCGGTTCTTCGGCGCGACGATGACGGTGCTGGCGCGACTTTGATCGCGGCCCGTTTCCTGTCGCCTTTTTCAGAATTCTGACCAGCGGAGAGGACCCATGTCCCCCAAGACCCTTTATGACAAGATCTGGGATGCCCATGTCGTCGACGAACAGGACGATGGCACCTGCCTGCTTTATATCGACCGTCACCTCGTGCACGAAGTGACGTCGCCCCAGGCCTTCGAAGGCCTGCGCATGACCGGCCGCAAGGTGCGCGCGCCGGAACGGACGATCGCCGTGCCGGACCACAACGTGCCGACGACGGCGGGGCGCGACAACCCTGACCAGATGCCCGAAGACAGCCGCATCCAGGTGGCCGCGCTCGATAAGAACGCCATGGATTTCGGCATTCACTATTACCCGGTGACGGACGTGCGGCAGGGCATCGTGCACATCGTCGGACCCGAACAGGGCTGGACCCTCCCGGGGATGACGGTCGTTTGCGGTGATAGCCATACGGCGACCCACGGCGCGTTCGGGGCGCTCGCCCACGGGATCGGCACGTCGGAGGTGGAGCATGTGCTCGCCACGCAGACGCTGATCCAGCGCAAGGGCAAGAACATGAAGGTCGAAATCACCGGCAAGCTGCGCCCCGGTGTGACCGCCAAGGACATCACCCTGTCGGTGATCGGTGCGACTGGCACGGCCGGTGGCACCGGCTATGTCATCGAATATTGCGGCGAGGCGATCCGCGACCTGTCGATGGAAGGCCGCATGACCGTCTGCAACATGGCGATCGAAGGCGGCGCACGCGCGGGCCTGATCGCACCGGACGAGACGACCTTCGAATACGTGAAGGGCCGTCCGCACGCGCCGAAAGGCGCGCAGTGGGAAGCCGCGATGGCGTGGTGGAAGACGCTGAAATCCGACGACGACGCGCACTGGGACAAGGTCGTGACGCTGAAGGGCGAGGATATCGCCCCGGTCGTGACCTGGGGCACCTCGCCCGAGGATGTCCTGCCGATCACCGGCGTCGTGCCAGCGCCCGAGGATTTCAAGGGCGGCAAGGTCGACGCGGCTGCGCGCTCGCTCGAATACATGGGGTTGAAGCCGGGCACGAAGCTGACCGACATCAACATCGACACCGTCTTCATCGGATCTTGCACCAACGGCCGGATCGAGGATCTGCGCGCCGCGGCCGCGATCCTGAAGGGGAAAAAGGTCAAGGATGGATTGCGTGCGATGGTTGTCCCCGGCTCGGGTCTCGTGAGAGCGCAGGCCGAGGAAGAGGGGCTGGCGCAGATTTTCATCGACGCAGGTTTCGAATGGCGGCTCGCGGGCTGCTCCATGTGCCTGGCGATGAACCCCGACCAGTTGCAGCCGGGCGAGCGCTGCGCGGCCACGTCAAACCGCAATTTCGAGGGCCGTCAGGGCCGGGGCGGACGTACCCACCTGATGTCTCCCGCAATGGCGGCGGCTGCAGCGGTCACGGGGCACCTGACCGACGTGCGCGAGATCATGGCGGAAACGGTGTAAGGGAGAGAGACGATGGATAAATTCACCACCCTCACCGGGATCGCGGCGCCGATGCCCCTGGTCAACATCGACACCGACATGATCATTCCGAAGCAGTTCCTGAAGACGATCAAGCGTTCGGGGCTGGGCAAGAACCTCTTCGACGAGATGCGGTTCACGCAGGACGGCAAGGAGATTCCGGACTTCGTGCTGAACCAGCCGGCCTACCGCAACGCCGAGATCCTCGTGGCCGGGGACAACTTCGGCTGCGGATCGAGCCGCGAGCATGCGCCCTGGGCTCTTCTCGATTTCGGCATCCGGGCCGTCATCTCCACGAGCTTCGCCGACATCTTCTACAACAACTGCTTCAAGAACGGCATTCTGCCCATCGTGCTGCCGCAGGATACGGTGGACATTCTGATGGAAGATGCACGCAAAGGTGCCAATGCGCGCATGACCGTCGACCTCGAATCGCAGACGGTTACGTCGTCCGACGGGCAGTCCTTCAGCTTCGAAATCGACCCGTTCCGCAAACACTGCCTATTGAACGGTCTGGACGATATCGGTCTGACGCTGGAGAAAGTTTCCGCAATCGATACATTCGAAACGGCGGCGGCACAGGCACGCCCCTGGGTTTAAACCCGCAAAAACACACAACTTATTGGCCGCCCCTGTCGGGCGGCCTTATTGATGCGCCACTATCGGCGGATTTTTGCTCATGAAATGATGCAAAGCCGCACCACTTCTTCCACGAAAACGCCTCATTAACCCGTTTATGCTTAATCGAAAGTTGATGGGGAACGGGAAGTCGGCACAATTGGGGCAACAATGAGGCAGTTCGCCACGACGGCGAGCTCAAGTTGGCCCGAGGAGCCCGGCAACGTATCGGCCCCGGCCAAGTTGAAGGTGTAGGGTAGTGATTTCGCAACTTACAGGGGCCATGGTGCGCGCCGCGCTGATTATGGTGTTGATCGCAACACCGTCATTGATGTTGCCCGGCGTAACCAGCGACACGACGCAAATCGTGGCACTCGTGGCGATCTTCGCCGCGGCACTGACCTTCTTTGAGTACGCTTCCACCTATCCGGGCCTCGTCGAGTTCCGCGACGCGCCGCCCTTCAACCGGGTGCGCTTCCTGTCGCTGTTCGTCACCGTGCTGCTTCTGTCCACGATCGTGCGCGGCGCGACTGCGCCGACGACACTGACGGTTTTCATCGAAGCGCTCGGCAACAAGCTTGGCGAAGTGATCGACGTGCCCTACAGCCCGGTTCGCCTCGTCGTGCTGATGCTGCCGGACGACATGTCTCTTCGCCACCTCCTGCTGGTGCGTACGGCGGCGGGCATTTCCTACATGATCTCGCTTGCGACGCTGATCTTCTTCATCGTTTCGATGCGCGTCATCGGCTGGCCGCAGCGGATCGGGACGTTCAACGTCTGGATCAATCTGCCGACCTTCGATCCCACGACCGGTGGCGACGTGGTCGAGCGGCTGCAGCGTGACGCGCGGTTCAACATCGCGCTGGGCTTCCTGCTGCCATTCCTCATCCCGGCCGCCGTAAAGATCGCCGCGCTGGCCTTCTCGCCGGTGACGCTTGAAAGCCCGCAGACTCTGATCTGGACCATGACGGCCTGGGCCTTCCTGCCCGCCTCGCTGTTCATGCGCGGCATCGCGATGGGGCGTATCGCCGGTATGATCCAGGAAAAGCGCCGGCTGAACAACGCCGCCGCCGAGTCCGAGCTGGTGCCAGCCTGATCCGTACGGCCCTGATCGCGGCCTTGATCCTGTCCGGATCGGTGCCGGCATTGGCCGAGACGCTGCGGATCGCCACCTACAATGTCGAATTGTCGCGCAAGGGCCCGGGGCTTCTGTTGCGCGATATCCTTTCGGGCAAGGATGCGCAGGTCGAGGCGGCCGCCGACGTGATTGCGCAAGCCGCGCCGGACACCCTTCTACTGACCGGCTTCGACTACGATCTGGACCTCGTGGCGCTGGGCGCGTTTGCGCGGCGGATCGAAGAGCGAGGCGTCAGCTATCCTCATCTGTTCGCGTTCCGCCCGAACCGGGGGCTTCCTACGGGTCTGGACATCGACGATGACGGCCGGATGGGCGAACCCGACGACGCGCAGGGCTGGGGGCGGTTCGCGGGTGCGGATGCGATGGCTGTGCTATCGCGACTGCCGATCGATGAATCCCGCGCGGCGGATTATTCCGACTTCCTGTGGCACGACCTTCCGAACGCACTGATCGGCGGGGCGCAGCTTGGCGTGAACGCGCAGGCCGTGCAGCGTCTTTCTACGACCGGACACTGGGCGGTGCCGATCGCTGCGCCTGACGGCAATCAGATAACCCTTCTCGCATGGCACGCGACGCCACCCGTCTTCGACGGGCCGGAGGATCGGAACGGTCGCAGGAACCACGACGAGACGGCGTTCTGGTTGCGGCTGCTGGAAGGGGCGTTGCCCTATCCCGCACCGGTAGAGCCTTTCGTGATCCTAGGGGACGCCAATCTCGACCCCGTCGATGGAGATGGACGCCCGGCTGCAATCTCGGCGCTGCTGTCCGATGGCAGGGTGCAGGACCCTGCCCCGGCGAGCGCGGGCGGGAATGCGGCATCCGCTGAGCAGGGCGGGAGCAATGGCGGGCAGAAAGGTGATCCTTCGCTCGATACTGCAGACTGGCCGGACGACGGTGGGCCGGGCAATTTGCGCGTTGACTACGTCCTGCCGTCTGCGGGGCTGAATGTGACCGATGCGGGGGTCTGGTGGCCCGAACCGGGAAGTGAGGGTGCAGAGGAGGCCGCGGCCGCCTCACGCCACCGTTTGGTCTGGGTCGAGATAGAGCTGCGCTGAAAAGCGCGACAGCACCTCCGGAAGCGGCGTGATCCGGAAATCCGGCAAGAGGTGATGAAATTTCGTGCCGTCCAGCCAGTGCGGATGATCGTAGAGATAGCGCATCTCGCCCAGTTCGCGCGCAAGCTCCCACACCGGCGCGAGGGCGCGCATGATCCACCAAGGGAAACGTTTGATCCGCATGGGGCGGCCGGTCAGCTCGGTCACCGTCCGGGCGAGGTCGTCGGTGGAGAATGACAGGCCGGGGAAGGGTACGTCCTCGTAGGCGGCAAGCTCATCCCGTTTCGCCGCCAAGGCTGCGGCGGCGCGCGCCATGTCGGGCAGGAAAGCCCAGGCATGGGTGGCGTCGGGGTCGCCGAAGCTCGTGATGCTGCCCTTGGCCGCCTTGCCGATGATGAAACGGTCAAAGAGCCCGCCCGGCTGATCGGGGTCGATGAAGTCACCTCCACGCAAGATGATTGTGCGCAGGCCGGCGGTGCCCGCGGCGTCGCGGTAGCGCGCCTCCATCTCGGTTCGGATGCGACCCTTGCGGGCAACCGGGCGGTGCGGCGTCGTTTCGTCCCAGGGCGCGGGTTCGGTTCCGTAGACATAGACATTGCCGGGAATGAGCACGGTGGCGCCGGACGTCTTTGCGGCGGCGAGGACCGAGGTGGTGATTTCGGGGATCAGCCGGTCCCAGGCGTGATAATTCGGCGGGTTGAGGCCGTTCACGATGACCTGTGCGCCTGCGGCGGCCCCGGTCATGTCGGTTCCCCGCATGTAGCTTTCGACATCCCAGCCAGCGGCGGAGAAGGCGCGCGCCGCCTGACTCCCGAAATGGCCGGAAGCGCCGAGGATGAGGGCTTTGTCGGGCATGGCGATCTCCGAACGATGCGGTGGGGCCGGGCTTCAATGGACAGTGTGGAATTCCTACAGCACCACTTCAAGGGCGCCGCGCTGCGCCGTCCGCTTGACCATGCGCCGGGCATTGGCTACGCGGACTGGGATTAAATCAAGTCTCGAGGAGTGTCATCGTGGCCAATCCTTCCATCCTCATTCTGCCCGGCGACGGGATCGGTCCCGAAGTCATGACCGAGGTCCGCAAGATCATCGAGTGGTTCGGCGCGAAACGCGACCTTGCCTTCGACGTCAGCGAAGATCTTGTCGGCGGCGCGGCCTATGACAAGCACGGCACGCCGCTGACGGACGAAACCATGGCGCGGGCGCAGGAAGCCGACGCGGTGCTGCTTGGCGCGGTCGGTGGGCCGAAATACGACAAGCTCGACTTCTCGGTAAAGCCCGAGCGCGGGCTTCTGCGCCTTCGCAAGGAGATGGACCTTTACGCCAACCTGCGTCCCGCCCAGTGCTTCGACGCTCTGGCCGACTTCTCCTCGCTCAAGAAGGACGTCGTGGCAGGCCTCGACATCATGATCGTGCGCGAACTGACTTCGGGCGTCTATTTCGGAGAGCCGCGCGGCATCTTCAAGGAAGGCAACGAGCGGGTCGGGATCAACACTCAGCGCTATACGGAAAGCGAGATCGCCCGAGTTGCGCGCTCGGCTTTTGAACTCGCCCGCAAGCGCGGCAACAAGGTCTGCTCGATGGAGAAGGCCAATGTGATGGAAAGCGGCATTCTCTGGCGCGACGTGGTGCAGGAGGTGCACGACGCCGAGTATCCGGACGTCGAGCTGTCGCATATGTATGCCGACGCGGGCGCGATGCAGCTAACCCGCTGGCCAAAGCAGTTCGACGTGATCGTGACCGACAACCTTTTCGGCGACCTGCTGTCCGACCTTGCGGCGATGCTGACCGGATCGCTCGGGATGCTGCCCTCGGCGAGCCTCGGCGCGCCCATGGCGAATGGCCGCCCCAAGGCTCTTTACGAACCCGTGCACGGTTCGGCGCCCGACATCGCGGGGCAGGGCAAGGCCAATCCGATCGCCTGCATCCTGTCGTTCGCGATGGCGCTGCGTTACTCGTTCGATCATGGCGACGAGGCCGACCGGCTTGAAAAAGCGGTGGAGAAGGTGCTGGCCGATGGTCTGAGGACGGCAGATCTGATGGGCCCCGAAGGCGGCCAGCCGGTTTCCACGGCCGAGATGGGCGACGCCGTCGTGAAGGCGCTGGACGCGAGCCTCTGACGTCTACTCCCCTTCGGGCATCGTCCGAGGGGGAAGTTCGGACGCGGGCGGCTCTGCCGCGGCGATGCGACCGTAGTGGATGATGCGTTCCGCGTGCCGGGCCATGCGTTGCAGGCTGCGGATCGCATCGGTCTGTTCGAACACACCCGCCGGCGTAACAATCCCGACGTGTTCGCGCAGCAGGGCCGAGCGGCGAAGCCGGCCCGCGCGTCCGTCAATGAGCCGGCTGATCCGCGCGATCCGCGCGTCGTGCGCGGGGGCTTCCGGGTCGGACGCCGCCAGACGCAATGCAGCGCCGAGCACTTCGGTCGGGCGACGCAGGACGGGGTCGGACATCAGCATGCGGATCCGCCGATCCTGCCCCGCCCGATGCCAGAGGCGGTGGAGGTGATCGAACCGATGCAAGAGCGCAGTGCGACGGGTGAGCGCGTCTGTCGGCCCATCGGGGACGCGGATTTCGGTCAGAAACTCGCCTATATCATCGAGGACTGCCTCCATCTGTGGCGCGAGGTCCCTTAGCGCCGCGTCCGTTCCGCCGCGCCGCAGCCTTTGCCCGAGCGCCGTGAAGAGCGCATTCGCGGCGGTGTCGGTCGCACCGCGCGCGGAATCGAGTGCCGCGTCCGCAGACGAAAGCAGCCGCCGGTCGAGCGGTTCGCCCAGCGTCGTGACCGTCCCCGGGATGAGCCACTCGACGAACCGCGCGAAGGGGCGGGTGACTGGAAGCATGATGAGGGCGCCGAGCAGGTTGAAAAGCGTATGGAAAGCGACGAGTGCGGCGGGTCCGTCGCCCCCGAACGCTCGTCCGAGCGCGGGTGCGGCGAAGCCCACGACAGAGAAGGCCGCGATGCCGGTGACGACGTTGTAAGCCACGTGCGCCATCGCGGTGCGGCGCATGTCGCGCGATCCGCCCATCGTCGCGACGATCGACTTGAAGGTCGTGCCGATATCCATGCCGATCACCATCGCGGCCGCCTGTGGCAGCGTGACCGCGCCAGTGCTCAGCAGCACGAGGGTTGTCGCGACGCCCGCGCTCGACGATTGGATCACGACCGTGACCGCGACCCCAAGCGCCAGCAGCCGGAACCGCCCCCAAAGCGTATCGGCGGGCAGCGCCTCGGGGATCATCATGTCGCGGAACCCGGCGGCACCCGATTGCATCATGTCGAGACCCAGAAACACGAGGCTGAAACCCGCAAGCATCATACCAAGCCGCGCCACGCGGCCGCGTCCCAGGGCCGCGAGAAGCCCCGAGGCGAAAAGCAGCGGAAGTGCAGCCGTGGCGAGGTCGAGCTTGAAGCCCAGAAGCACGACCATCCAGCCGGTCACCGTGGTTCCGACATTCGCGCCGAAGACCACGCCGACGGCTTGAGGGAAGGTCAGAAGCCCCGCGCCGACGAAACCGATCGTCATGACCATGGTGGCGCTTGACGACTGGATGATCGCGGTGGTCGCCGCGCCGGCGACCGCCCCGGTCGCGGGCGACGTGGTGACCTTGCGAAGCACCGCCCGCGTCTGCCGGCTCGCGAGCCGTGACAGCCCGTCAGTCATCAGGAGCATGCCCAACAGGAACATGCCGATGCCGCCCAGAAGGATAAGAATGTCGCCTTGCACGCCGCCGCCCATATGGTCCCGGCTGTCAGTGTTGCGCGTGAAGGCAGAATGCACAACGGGGCGGCCGCTCTTGCAAATCTCGAAATGTCGGGCGATCAAGGCCGGACTTCTAAAGTGAGACCGTGCATGCCCGAAACCGTCGCACATAACGTCCGGGGCGCGCTTTTCGCGCTTGGGGCGATGGGCATCTTTGCGACCCATGATGTTGTCGTCAAAACGCTGGGTGCGCATTACTCCGCGATCCAGATCGTGTTTTTCGCGGCCCTGCTCAGCTTTCCGCTCGTTTCGGTCATCCTGCTTTACGACGCAAAGGAAGCGAGCCTGCGCCCACGTCACCCGTGGTGGGTGCTTCTGCGCACCCTCTGCACGGTGATCACCGGGGTTTCGGCCTTCTACGCCTTTTCGACGCTGCCGCTTGCGCAGGTCTATGTGATCCTGTTTTCGTCGCCGCTTCTGATCACGATCCTCGCCATACCGATCCTCGGGGAAAAGGTTCGCTTTCGGCGCTGGGCCGCCGTCATCGTCGGTCTGATCGGCGTTCTCATCGTGATGCGGCCCGGTCAGGCCGAGCTTTCCGCGGGCCATCTGGCCGCGCTGATTGCGGCGATCTGTGGTGCAACGGCCTCGGTGATCGTTCGCAAGATCGGGTCGGAGGAGCGGTCGGTCGTGCTTTTGATGTTCCCGATCGTGGGTAACTTCATCGCGATGGGCGCCGCATTGCCCTTCGCTTATCAGCCCATGCCGATCGAGCATTTGGGGCTCATGGGCGTGATCTCTCTTTTCGGGCTCGCCGGATCTTTCCTGGTGATCCTCGCTTACCGGGCCGGCGAGGCGGTCATCGTCGCGCCCATGCAGTATTCCCAGATACTATGGGCGACGGCCTATGGTTATTTTCTGTTCTCCGAGCGCCCCGATGGCGGCACGATCCTGGGGGCCAGCGTGATTATCGCCTCGGGCCTCTACATCGTGTTCCGCGAAAGCCGTGTGGGTGCGTCCGAGCATCGCCCGGTCATCGAGACCCGGGGGCGGAACGAAACCGTCACCACTCCGCGCTCGAGCGTTTTGCAGCGTGTTCTCCGTGCCAGGATCAGAGCATCGCGGTGACGGTCCGTTTCCTGCGACACAGCCCTTGCCAAACCCAGTGGGAATCGGTAACCCGCACGCCACGGTCGGAGCGTAGCGCAGCCTGGTAGCGCACCTGCTTCGGGAGCAGGGGGTCGGAGGTTCGAATCCTCTCGCTCCGACCAATTTCCACCCATCATCCCGAGAAGCGCGACACGGCGCCTTGAAAAGGGGCGTTGTTCGGCCTCAGTTCATGTCGTAGCGCGCGAGTTCGTCGTAGACCGGCCCTTCGATGCCAAGGGTCGAGCGGAACAGCGAAAAATGTGTGACCCTAAACGGTGCGAACCGGGTATCGGCGCGCGCGGCGAGGAAGTGCCCGAGCCGCAGCATGTCGCCCTCCGGCATGTTCCGGCGAAAGCGCGCGAGCGTCACGTGGGGCGCGAACCTTTCGCGGGGGAGCATGAGGCCCGCGCCGTGAATCCGGCTTCGGACTCGGGCATGAAGGTCGGTGAGCGGCTTGCTACGGCGCGCGGCGATGTGAAGGTTCGAAGGTGTGCGCCCGCCGAACGTGTCGAGCCCCGCAAGTTCCAGATCGAACGCCTCCGCGTGAAACGACAGGAGCGTTTCGTGCACGCTCTCGATCACGCTTTCGGGTTCCTCGCCCAGAAAGGTCAGCGTCAGGTGCAGGTTCTCGCGCGGGATGATGCGGCCGACCGGAAGCATGGATTGCAGGTCTTCGAGCGCGTCGGCGACGGCTTCGGGCATCGGTATGGCGAGGAACGCGCGCATGGTCCGTCTCTAGCGCAGGGGCGGTGGCGATCCAAGCGAATGAAGGGACTGGAACTGGCCTTGCGCGTCCGCCGGTTCTGACGCAGGGTCTGCGCGTTTGGGCGAGGGGAGGCGTCGGCATGCAGGCAGGGATCGCCGTCTTGGTGGCTGGCTACGTGCTCAGCCAGTTCTATCGCGCCTTCCTTGCCGTTCTCGCCCCTGTTCTGGGCACCGAGATTGGGGCGCAACCTGGTGACTTGGCGCTTTCGTCAGGCATCTGGTTCCTGGTTTTCGCGGTCATGCAGATGCCGGTCGGGGTTGCGCTGGACAGGATCGGGCCGCGCCTGACGGCGTCCGTGCTTCTGGCGCTTGGTGGCGGCGGAGGAGCACTGGTCTTCGCGCTCGCCCAGGGTCCGGTGGCGGTCCATATCGCCATGGCGCTGATCGGGATCGGCTGTTCGCCCGTGCTGATGGCATCCTATTACATCTTCGCGCGCGTCTATTCTCCGGCGGTCTTCGGCACGCTCGCCGGGGCGATCATCGGCGTGGGGTCACTGGGCAACATCGCGGGCGCCGCGCCGCTGGCCTGGCTTGTCGAACTCGCAGGCTGGAGGCCGACCCTGTTCGGACTGGCCATCGTGACCTTCGCCGTGGCACTTGCGCTTTGGGTCTTCGTCCGCGACCCGGAGCGGGTGGCCGCGCCAGATACCGGGAGGGGATCGGTTATGGATCTGCTGCGCATTCCCGGCGTCTGGGCGATCCTGCCGCTGATGGCGGTCGCATATGCGCCGGCGGCGTCCATCCGGGGCCTTTGGGCCGGACCGTATCTGGCCGACGTGTTCGGGTCGGATGCGCTCGCGATCGGACGCTCGACGCTGGTGATGGCGCTGGCGATGGTTGCGGGAAACTTCGCTTACGGACCGCTCGACCGGATCTTCGGGACGCGGAAGTGGGTGGTCTTCTGGGGCAACGCCCTGGCCGCGGTGTGCCTTGGCGTACTGGCCTTCGCGCCGGGGGCCGGGTTCTGGACGGCAACGGCGCTGCTTGCCGGGCTGGGCTTCTTCGGTTCGTCCTTCCCGGCGATCATGGCGCATGGGCGCGGCTTCTTTCCACCGCACCTCGTCGGGCGCGGCGTGACATTCCTGAACATGTTCGGGATCGGCGGTGCGGGCATCCTGCAATTCGCCTCTGGCCGGTTCCACCGGATCATGTCCGACGGCACGGCGACGCCCGAGGCGCCCTTCGCCGCGCTGTTCCTTTTCTTCCTTGTCCCGCTTCTTGTGGGGCTCGGGCTCTATCTCTTCAGCCGCGACTCGTCGGGCTAGCCATGTTTCCCCCGTTCGGCTAACCATCGGACCGAAGGAGAGAGCATGCCCCCCGCCATCGAGACCACGGAGGTGATCGCGCCGAACCTCAAGCGCCGGTTGTCTGGCGTGACGGCGACGATCGTGCGGCTGGTCCCCCTTCAGTCAAAGATGATCGGGATTGCCGCGACGGGGCCGGGTTTGCCCGCGCATGTTCCCCATATCCCGCTTTGGCGCTGCTTCTTGCTTCCGCGCAATCGGGACAGGGTCTGGCACGCCCGACGCAATACCGAGATGCTGCTGGGCGTTGTGCTGCGCCGGATCTTCGGAAGGCGGCTGAAGCTGCTGTTCACCTCGGCCTCGCAGCGCAAGCACAGTGGATATACGCGCTGGCTGATCGACCGCATGGACGGCGTGATCGCAACGTCGCAGAAGTCCGCCGCCTATCTGGAACGGAAACCAGTGGTGATCCTTCACGGGATCGACACCGAGGGTTTCTCGCCTGCCGAGGACCGTGCCGCGCTGAGGCGGAGCCTAGGGCTGCCGGCGGACCACGTGATCCTCGGATGCTACGGCCGTATCCGTGCGCAGAAGGGCACGGACGCCTTCGTTGAGGCCGCTTTGTCGCTGTTGCAAGGGCGTCCGGATGTGACGGCACTCGTGATGGGGCGCGCGACAGAGGGGCATGAGGGGTTCCTGACGGGGCTGAAGGAAAAGGTCGAAGCCGCCGGGCTGGCGGATCGTATCCGCTTTCTGTCGGAGGTGCCGGTTCACGAGATCGCGGACTGGTACAGGGTGCTGGATCTCTACGTCGCGCCCCAACGCTGGGAGGGGTTCGGACTGACCCCGATCGAAGCGATGGCCTGCGGCGTGCCGGTCGTGGCGACGCGGGTCGGCGCGTTCGAGGAGATTGTGACGGACGAAACCGGGGCCCTCGTGCCGCCGGACGACATCGAGGCGCTCGCGTTAGCGGTTGCGCCGTTTATCGACGATGGCGATGCTAGGCGCAGAGCGGGTGAGGCGTCGTTGGACCGGGTACGCGATGCCTTTCGCATCGAACGGGAGGCTTCGGCGATCGTCGAAGTCTACCGGCGGCTTCTGGCGGGAGAGAAATGGTGACGCGGGTTGGCTTCTATCTGGCGCGTACCTTGCGGCGAGAGGCGCCGCTGGCGGCCATGTCGGTCGCGCGCGCGGATCTGTTGGCGGCGCTGAAGGGCAAGCGCGTGGCACTTGTGGGGAACGCAAGGTCTCTCGCCGATCGCGCTGAGGGGATCGAGATCGACGGCGCCGACCTTGTTATTCGGATCAACCGCGCGCCGATGCCGGCATCGCGAACGCACGGGACGCGGACTGACTGGCTGGCGCTTGCCACCTCTATCGCTGAGGCCGACCTTGAACGGCTCGGGGCGTCGCGGCTCCTTTGGATGTCACACAAGCGCAAACGGCTGCCTTGGCGTGTGGCAACATCACGCGGCTTCTACCTGCACCCGCAACGCGACTGGGCACAACTGCGCAACCGGCTTGGCGCGCCGCCGACTACTGGACTTATGATGATCGACCTCCTTGCGCAGAGCGAGCTTGCATCGTTGCGCCTTCACGGATTCGACTTTTTCGCGTCGCTCTCTCTGACCGGATCGCGCCGCGCGGATCAGGTGCCGCACAACTTCACGGCCGAACATGCCTATGTCGAGGATCTGATGCTGAAGGATCCCCGCGTGACCCAAGCCGGCGCATGATCGGGCAAACGTTGGTGCAATTTGCCCGAACTGCGGCGCGGCTGGGCCTTTAACTGCCAGTCACGATCGGATATGGGGCGACGTCCTTTACTCTAGGAGACCCCAGATGGGCTACAAGGTTGTTGTCGTCGGTGCCACGGGGAACGTGGGTCGCGAAATGCTGAACATCCTCGCCGAGCGGGAATTCCCCATCGACGAGATCGCAGCACTTGCCAGCCGCAAGTCGCTTGGCACGGAAGTTTCGTTCGGCGATCAGACTCTCAAGACAAAGGACCTCGACGCGTTCGATTTCACCGGATGGGACATCGCTCTCTTCGCGATCGGGTCGGACGCAACGAAAAAGTATGCTCCGATCGCGGCCAAGCAGGGCTGCGTCGTGATCGACAACTCTTCGCTCTACCGCTACGACCCGGAGATCCCGCTGGTCGTTCCGGAGGTCAATCCGGAAGCGGTGGAGATGTACAAGAACAAGATGATCATCGCGAACCCCAACTGCTCGACCGCGCAGATGGTGGTGGCGCTGAAGCCGCTGCACGACCGCGCGCGGATCAAGCGTGTCGTCGTTTCGACCTACCAGTCGGTTTCCGGCGCGGGCAAGGAGGGCATTGATGAGCTCTGGGATCAGACCAAGTCGATATACAACCCGACCGACGACAAGCCCGCGAAGAAGTTCACCAAGCAGATCGCCTTCAACGTGATCCCGCACATCGACGTCTTCATGGAGGACGGCCAGACCAAGGAAGAGTGGAAGATGGTCGCCGAGACGAAGAAGATCGTCGACAAGTCGATCAAGGTCACGGCGACCTGCGTCCGTGTTCCGGTCTTCGTCGGCCATTCCGAGGCCGTAAACATCGAATTCGAGGATTTCCTCGACGAGGACGAGGCGCGCGACATTCTGCGCGAGGCGCCCGGCGTCATGGTCGTCGACAAGCGCGAGGACGGTGGCTACATCACCCCGATCGAATGCGTGGGCGATTACGCGACCTATATCAGCCGCATCCGCCAGGATTCGACCATCGACAACGGTCTGAACCTGTGGTGCGTGTCGGACAACCTGCGCAAGGGCGCTGCGCTGAACGCCGTTCAGATCGCCGAAACGCTGGGGAACCGCTGCCTCAAGAAGGGCTGAGCCAGCTTCGAGAACCGATTTAGAAAGGGGCATCCTCGGGGTGCCCCTTTTTCGTCTGCAATAAAGGATCGCGTTTCGACGTCAGCTTTGGCCCGCTGCGTCAAACGCGGCCATCAGGTCCTTGTATTCCTCGCAGGTCGCGCAGAGGCCGCGCAGCAGATTCAGATTTTGCCTTGCGCGGTCGACCTCGCCGCGCTGCAGGAACAACTCGCCCTGATATTCCAGCGCGCCCATGTGGCTAGGATCGATGCTCAGCGCGGTGGCATAGTAGCGGTCGGCTTCGCCGATCCGGTTCATCCTGCGGCTCGCATAGCCCATCAGGTTCCAGGCGTCGGGGTTGCGAGGCTCAGACTTCACGACCGTGGCGAGAATTCTAAGCGCCTCGACGTAGCGGCCGGTGTCGATGGCTGCCTGTGCTTCGGCATAGCCGGGTTCAGGCGTACTCGTTTCGCTCTGAGCGGTTCCGGTGTCTGCGGCGAACGCTTGAAGCGGCAGCATCAGGGCGAACAGGGCAGCGATTGCGGTGGATGCGCGGAAACGTGCGGAATACATGGCGCGGACCTCTTTCGAAGAATTGGCCCAAGCTAACATGGGAAGGCGCGCGCCGGCAGTCACTTTGTCACGACCGGCGCAGGCCCGCCTCAGATCGGATGGAACTTCCCTGAAGCGGGGTCGTACTGTTCCAGCCCGCCTTCGCTCAGATCGTTCCAGAGCCCATGCAGCGAGGTCTCGCCCGACTCGACGGCCGAGCGCACGAAGGGGAAGGTCATCAGGTTCTCGAGACTGACGAGTACCGCTTCCTTTTCCAGCGCGCGGAGTCGCTCCGGTTCGGGCAGATCCTTCACACGCTCGTAGCCGGGACGGAGAATGTCCATCCAGCGGCCCACGAAGCTCGATTTCTCTTCAAGCTCCGGCGCATGGCCCGAGCACATGTCGTGGCAGCCCTTGACGCCCCCGCAATAGGAGTGTCCGACGATGATCAGGTGGGCGACCTTCAGCGTGGTGACCGCGAATTCCACCGCGGCGGAGGTGCCGTGCGCTTCTCCGTCCGGCGCGTGCGGAGGCACAAGGCTGGCGATGTTGCGATGAATGAAGAACTCGCCCTGATCGGCTCCGAAGATCGAGGTGACATGAACCCTGCTGTCGCAGCAGGAGATCACCATGCCGCGCGGACGCTGGCCCTCTTCGGCGAGACGGCGGTACCAGGCGCGGTTCTCGGTCCAACTTGTCGCCTTCCAGCCGTGGTAGCGGTGCACCAGGTAAGTGGGCAGCGGCTTTGCATGTTCCATTTAGCTCGCCTCGCGTTCTATCCGGACACCCCCATACCGGCGGAGATGTTCGAATTCGAGAGATTTTTGCTTTGACCGGAAAGATTTCCTAGAAGTTCCACCCTGATGATGGCCGGACGCGTGGGGCGTGACATTGGAGGGTGAAGGGTGGCGAAACTTGCCGTTTTGCACCACGAGGAAGGGATTCGTCTGAATCCTGAGTGCCTTGTGGGATTGTATGCGGAATTGGGTGAAGCGGGGGCCGAACAGGTCGTCGCGCGCGCAATGGATGAACTGACAGCGCGATTGCGAGAGATCCAGCGCCATGCCGATCAGGGCGACGCGGCGGCGCTCGCTCGGGCGGGGCGGCTTCTGATCAAGGTAGCCGAACAGATCGGGATGACGAGCTTCGCCCGCGTGGCGGGCGACGTCATCGCGACGAGCGCGGCGGGTGATGTCGCCGCGCTATCGGCGACGCTCGCTCGGTTGACGCGGATCGCGGACCGATCGCTGACCGCAGTCTGGGACCTGCGCGACATGACTGTCTGAGGCCTTGCGGATAGCGCGCGGACGGCTAGTCTGGCCCCGATTTCAGATCGGGACCCGTCATGCCGCTTTCCTTCGCCAAACCGTCCGACGCAGCGCGTCCACTTCACCTTGTCGAGAGCGGACGTGCCAGCGAGTTCAGCGCATCGCGAACAGAGGTTGAACAGACCTGGCTCGACGCGGCCGGGTTCACTGGCGCGCTGGGCCAGTTGGTCGTTTTGCCAGGCGAGGGCGGAGCACCTTCGGGCGCGGTCTTCGGTCTCGGCAAGCCTTCTGATCGCTCGCGCGGGCGGTTCCATGTCGCTCGCGCGGTCGCGGCCCTTCCGGCAGGCGATTGGCGCCTTGAGGGCGATATCGGGGCGGCGGGCGCCGAGGAAAGCGCGCTGGGATGGCTGCTCGCGCAGTATCGGTTCACCCGCTACAAGAGCGCGAAGACCCCGGCCGCGCGGCTGGTTCCGCCCGAGGGGGTGGATGCCGAGCGGATCAGCGCGATCGCGGAGGGCGAGGCGCTGACGCGCGATCTGATCAACACGCCTGCATCCGACATGGGACCGGACGAGCTTGAGATCGCCTTCGCGGAGCTTGCCGAGCGCTTCGGTGCCAAGACACGGGTCATTACAGGCGGGGCGCTTCTGAGCGAAGGTTTCCCCATGATCCATGCGGTCGGGCGCGCCTCGGACCGCGAACCGAGGCTTCTCGACATGCGCTGGGGCGATGCGGGGCCGCGCCTGACGCTGGTCGGCAAGGGGGTTTGCTTCGACACCGGCGGGCTCGATATCAAGCCGGCTTCGTCGATGGGCTTGATGAAAAAGGATATGGGCGGCGCGGCGACCGTGCTGGGCCTGGCACGGATGATCATGGCGCTGGGCTTGAAGCTGAGGCTTCGAGTGCTTGTTCCGGCGGTGGAAAATGCGGTCTCGGGCAACGCATTCCGGCCGCAGGACATCCTTATGAGCCGCAAGGGGCTGACGGTCGAGGTCAACAACACCGATGCCGAGGGACGGCTGGTCCTTGCCGACGCGCTTGCGCTGGCGGACGAGGAAAAGCCCGATCTGATCGTGTCGATGGCGACGCTTACCGGGGCCGCGCGGGTCGCGGTCGGCTCCGACCTCGCGCCCTTCTACTGCGACGATGATGCTGTGGCCGACGCCATCCTTTCGGCGGGCGCTGCCGCTGCCGATCCCGTTTGGCGGATGCCGTTCTGGGCGCCGTATGAGGCGATGATCGAACCGGGTATCGCCGATCTGGACAATGCCCCGTCGGGCGGGATGGCGGGGTCTATCACGGCGGCTCTGTTCCTCAAGCGCTTCGTGACCGACACGCCGCGTTATGTCCATTTCGACATCTACGGCTGGCAACCCAAAGCCGAACCCGCGCGGCCGAAGGGTGGCGTTGGGCAGGGCGCGCGCGCGCTTCTGGCGGCGCTTCCTGGGATCATCGGCGCATGAGCGACCGGCGGACCACGCCCGCCAATGGACGGGTGGCCCATATCTCGCTTCAGGGCCAGGTCTCGGCGGAACGCTTCGTGGAGGGAGAGCCTAAGCGGGTCGCCCGGCCCTTCATCGACCTACTAGTGCATCCCGATGGCGCGCGGGACCGGCAGCTCCTGTTCGGCGATCGGGTGCTTGTGCTTGAGCGCAACGGAGGAACAGCCTTCGTTCAGGCGCTGAAGGACGGGTATTGCGGCTATCTGGTGGAGGATGCGCTTGGCCCGGACCGCGAAGCGACACACTGGGTCCGCGCCCCGGCGACGCATCTCTATGAGGCGCCCGACATGAAGTCGCGCGACGCCGTGATGCTGAGCCTCGGGGCGCGCCTGACGGTTCGGACGGAACATTCGCGGTTCCTCGAAACCGAGGAGGGTCTGTTTGCGCCTCGCGTGCATCTTGGACAGGTGGACGAGCCCGACACGGACCCGGCGTCTGTCGCGGAAAGCCTTTTGGGGACGCCCTACCTATGGGGCGGGAACACCCGGTCGGGCATCGACTGTTCGGGGCTGGTTCAGGCGGCGCTTCTCGCCTGCGGGATGGAATGTCCGGGCGACAGCGATCTGCAGGAAGAGGCGCTTGGCAGGGCGCTGCCCGCGGGCGCGCCGTTGCAGCGCGGAGACATGCTGTTCTGGAAGGGTCATGTCGCTATCGCGGTGTCGGCGGAAAGGATCATCCACGCCAACGCTTTCCACATGGCTGTGCAATACGAAAACGCCCGGGCGGCGATCGACCGGATCGATACGCAGGGCGATGGCCCTTTGAAGGTAGTCAAAAGGCTTTAACTTCGAACGCCAAGTCGTCGGTGGTCAGTCCACCGCGCGGATCAGCTTGCGCTCAAGAACCCTGAGTACGACGGGAAGTTCATGCCCGCGTTTCAGAACCTGGCCGTCCATGCCGATCACGGAATACATGCCCTGCCGGTTTCTCAGGCGCGGCCGCTTCTCGATCCGGTAGATCGGAAACTCCGCCGCGCGACGAAACACCGAGAAAACCGCCATTTCGCGCAAGAACGACATCGCATAGTCGCGCCATTCGCCCGCCGCCACCATGCGGCCGTAAAGCCCCAGGATCTGCCCGAGTTCCGCGCGATTGAAGGCGACCTGCTCTTGCGGGTGAGGGGAAGTTTGAAAGGGAGGCGGCTGCTGGACCGTCATATGAAAGATGTTACCGTCGTTTCACCGCAAATCAAGTCTGCCCGCTTGGTGCCGTGAAATCACCCTTTCAACGTCGCCTTCTGTCCGCAACGGCGCCCCGATCCTCGGCGAATGTCCTTTCCAGCGAAAACGCTAGGTTCCGGCGGTGCGGTAAACAGCCCCCACCCATTCGTGCCGCCGGTTCCGCGTTTCGCGTCAGCCCCGCTTCGGCGGGGCTTTCTTCATTTTGTCATCGCGACCGGCGCGGGCTGTATTGCCGAAGCGCATGCAATGCTCTTGCCCGCACGCCCTGATCTGTCGCAGCATCGCGTCAGGGCAGGGAGGAGCTGATGACGCCACAGGAATGCGCTGAACGAAGCGCCGCCGCCATGTGGGCGGGCGATGCCGCGTCGAAGTTTCTCGGCATGGAGCTGGAGTCTGTCGGGCCGGGACGGGCCACTCTGTCGTTCACCGTGCGCCCTGAACACCTGAACGGTCACGGCATATGTCACGGCGGCTACATTTTCACGCTTGCCGACAGCGCGTTCGCGTTCGCCTGCAACAGCTACAACCGGCTGGTCGTGGCCCAGCACAACTCGATCTCGTACCTCTCGCCGGTGCGCGACGCTGAGCGGCTTCGGGCCGACGCGGTCGAGGTCAGCCTGACCGGCCGTTCCGGTATCTACGACGTTACAGTGACCGGCGGCGACGGGCGGAAGGTGGCGCTGTTTCGCGGCGCGTCACGGCAGATCGAAGGCGTCCATTTCGAGGAGGGGGCATGAAGGACCTGACACCGGACCGAAAAACGCTCGATCCGATCGAAATCGCGAGCCGGGACGAGATCGAGGCCGTGCAACTCAAGCGCCTGAAGTGGTCGCTGAGGCACGCCTATGACAATGTGCCCTTCTACCGCGAAAGCTTCGATGCAGCGGGCGTGCATCCGGATGATCTGAAGACACTGTCCGACCTGTCGAAATTCCCCTTTACGGAAAAGTCGGATCTTCGCGCCAACTACCCGTTCGGGATGTTCGCGGTGCCGCGCGACAAGGTGGTGCGGGTCCATGCCTCGTCAGGCACGACAGGGAAGCCCACGGTCGTTGGGTACACGGCGAAGGACATAGACACCTGGGCGAACTGCGTCGCCCGGTCGATGCGCGCGGCGGGCACGCGCGCGGGCGATGTTGTCCACATCTCTTACGGTTACGGCCTGTTCACCGGCGGACTCGGCGCGCATTACGGGGCCGAACGGCTCGGCTGCACGGTGGTTCCGATTTCGGGCGGTATGACGCCGAGACAAGTGCAGCTGATCGAGGATTTCGGCGCGACGACGATCATGGTGACGCCCTCCTACATGCTGGCAATCCTCGATGAATACCGCGCGCAGGGCCTCGACCCTCGCGAAAGCCCGCTTCAGGTCGGCATCTTCGGCGCGGAACCCTGGACGAACGCGATGCGGTCCGAAATCGAGGATGCCTTCGACATGCATGCCGTCGACATCTATGGCCTCTCGGAGGTTATCGGGCCGGGTGTCGCCAACGAATGTGTGGAAACGAAGGACGGTCTGCATATCTGGGAAGACCACTTCTACCCCGAGATCATCGACCCCGAAACGGGCACACCGGTGGCCGAGGGCGAAAGGGGCGAACTGGTCTTCACGTCGCTTACCAAGGAAGCGATGCCCATCATCCGCTACCGTACCCGCGATCTGACGCGGCTTCTGCCCGGCACGGCACGGTCGATGCGGCGGATGGAGAAGGTGACCGGCCGGTCCGACGACATGATGGTTCTGAGGGGGGTCAACGTCTTTCCAACCCAGATCGAAGAGCAGGTCCTTAAGATCAGGACCTTCGCGCCCCATTTCCAGATCGAGCTTTCTCGTGTCGGCCGGATGGATGCCATGACCGTCCATGTCGAGGCGGCAGAGGGGCATTCCGACTCGAATGAACGGCTGGACGCGTCGGTCCGGCTTCAGAACGCCGTACGCGACGCGGTGGGCGTGAAGGTCGCGGTAGAGGTCGCCGATCCTGGCGGGTTGCCGCGCAGCCAGGGCAAGGCGGTCAGAATCGTCGACAACCGGCCAAAGGACTAGCCTTCCGGGCGATGTTCAGCCGCACCGAACGCGTATGATCCGCCCATCCTGCCCGATTTCGATGTTCAGGCGCGAAGGCAGATAGTCCATCGTCACCGCCTGACCCGGATGGATAATGCGTGTGGGAGCGGGAAAGGTCATCGCTGCCAGCACGCTTTCATGTTGCCCGACCAGATGTTGCAGCGCCGCGGCGCCGCAGTCACCTGCTTCGCCCCGCGGCTCGGGGCCGGTTCCGGCGACCACGACACAGGCCGCGAGGCTGAGCACCGCAACCGTCGACAAAACCCGTTCGAAAGGCATTCTGGCATCCTTGTGTTGAGCGACCAATTCACTCATGGTCCGGGAAAACCTAGCAGGGAGTCCGGACCGATGAAAACACGCGCTGCTGTAGCTGTATCTGCTGGCAAGCCATTGGAGATCATGGAGGTGA
>CBDUOT010000016.1:0-44194 GCA_965368915.1 uncultured Rhodobacterales bacterium
GAGGCAGGCGACTTCAAGACGACCTATGTCGAGGACAGCCAGACCTTCCCGATCAAGTTCGACCGCTGGCGCTACTACGCGATCCTTGCCGTCGCCTTCGGGGTCGTGCCGTTCCTGATCAACGACTATTGGGCGAACGCGGTTTTCGTGCCGTTCCTGATCTATGCGATTGCGGCTTTGGGGCTGAACATCCTGACGGGCTATTGCGGGCAGGTCTCGCTCGGCACCGGGGGCTTCATGGCGGTGGGGGCCTATGCCTGCTACAAGCTGATGACCGCCTTCCCCGAGGTCTCGATCCTGATCCACGTGCTGCTCGCGGGCGGGGTCACGGCGGGGGTCGGTCTGCTGTTCGGCCTGCCGTCGCTCAGGATCAAGGGCTTCTATCTGGCCGTCGCGACGCTGGCGGCGCAGTTCTTCCTTGTCTGGCTCTTCAACAAGGTGCCGTGGTTCTACAACTACTCGGCCTCTGGCCAGATCTCCGCGCCCGAGCGGACCGTGCTGGGCCATGCCGTGACGGGGGCATCAACCACGGCGTCGGCAAAGTACCTCTTCTGTCTCGTCATCCTCGTGGGCCTCGCCTGGCTCGCCCGGAACCTCACGCGCGGCACGGTGGGGCGGAAGTGGATGGCGATCCGCGACATGGACATCGCGGCCGAGATCATCGGGGTGAACCCCTTGACGACGAAGCTGTCGGCCTTCGCGATCTCGTCCTTCTATATCGGCGTGGCGGGGGCCTTGTTCTTCAGCGTCTATCTCGGCGCGGTCGAGGTGGGCGAGGCGTTCGGTATCCAGAAATCGTTCCTGATCCTCTTCATGATCATTATCGGGGGCCTCGGCTCGATCTTCGGCAGCTTCGCGGGCGCGGCGTTTCTTGTCCTTCTGCCGGTGCTTCTGAAGAACATCCTTGTCGGACAGCTTGGCTGGGCGACCGACCTTGCCGCGCATGTCGAACTGATGATCGTCGGTGCGCTGATCGTGATCTTCCTGATCGCCGAGCCGCACGGCATCGCGCAGCTCTGGCGGCTCGCGAAAGAGAAGCTTCGGCTCTGGCCCTTCCCGCACTGAGGCGGGGCCGCCCAATGAGAAGACCGGCACACGGCCGGCGAACTTGAATGAAAACCCTTGGGAGGAGACCCAGATGAAGAAGAAACTGATTGCGCTGGCCTTGGCGATGGCGGTGGGCACGCCCGCGATGGCGGAACTCGTCATCCCCAATCTGAGCTACCGGACAGGCCCCTATGCGCCGGGCGGCATTCCCTATGCGGACGGGTTCAACGACTACTTCACCCTGCTCAACGAACGCGACGGCGGCATCGGCGGCGAGATGGTCGCGACCCCGGAATGCGAGACCGCCTACAACACCGAGAAGGGCGTGGAGTGCTATGAGGCCACCAAGGGTTCGGGCGCGCTGGTCTACAACCCGCTCTCGACCGGTATCACCTATCAGCTGATCCCGAAGGTCACCGCCGACGGCATCCCGCTTTATACCCCGGGCTACGGCCGGACTTCGGCGGCGAACGGCAAGGTGTTCTCGAACGTCTTCAACTATCCTGCGAACTACTGGGACGCCGCCTCGGTGGCGATCAAGTATCTGCTGGACGAGAATGGCGGCGACCTCTCGGGCAAGAAGATCGCGCTCGTCTACCACAACTCCGCCTACGGCAAGGAGCCGATCCGCACGCTGCAGGAACTGTCGCAGAAGCACGGTTATGAGCTTGTCGAGGTCCCGGTCGACCATCCGGGGCAAGAGCAGAAGTCGCAATGGCTGCAGATCCGCCGCGACAAGCCGGACTATGTGCTGATGTGGGGCTGGGGCGTGATGAACGCCGTGGCGATCCAGGAAGCCGCGAACATCAGGTATCCGATGGAAAACTTCATCGGCGTCTGGTGGTCAGGGTCCGAGAACGACGTGCTTCCGGCCGGCGACGGCGCCAATGGCTACAAGTCGCTTGCGATGCACGGGACGGGCATGGACTACCCGGTCTACGAGGAGCTGAAGACGCACGTTTACGACGCCGGCAAGGCGTCCGGCGCCGGCGATCAGGTCGGCTCGGTGCTCTATTCCCGCGGCATGTACGCGGCGCTCGTCATCTCCGAGGCGATCCGCAAGGCGCAGGAACTGGCCGGGACCTCTGCGGTGAACGCTGCACAGGTGCGCGACGGGTTCGAAGCGCTTGAGATCACCGAGGAGCGGATGGCCGAGCTTGGCCTGCCGAACTTCGGCCAGCCCTTCGCAGCTTCCTGTGAGGATCACGGCGGCCCGGGTGCCGCGATGATCCAGCAGTGGGACGCCTCGGCCAAGAAATGGAGCCTGATCACGGGCTTCATCGCGCCGGACGATGAAGTGCTGACGCCGCTCGTCATGGAAGACTCGTCTGCCTTCGCCGCCGAGAACAACATCGAAGAGCGCTGCAACTAAGCGCCTATTGTGAACTTCCCCGGCCCGATCAGGGCCGGGGTCCTTTGGATCAATTCTGAGTAGGGACGTCCCATGCTCGACGCCGGCAAGACCCAGGACACGCTTCTCGAGGTCAACAACATCGAGGTGATCTACAATCACGTGATCCTCGTCCTGAAAGGCGTGAGCCTCAGCGTGCCGAAGGGCGGCATCACCGCTCTGCTTGGTGGCAACGGTGCGGGCAAGACCACGACGCTCAAGGCGATTTCCAACCTTCTCCATTCCGAACGCGGCGAGGTCACGAAGGGCTCGATCCACTATCGCGGCGAACGTGTGCAGGACCTCGACCCGGCGCAACTCGTCAAGAAGGGTGTGATCCAGGTGATGGAGGGGCGGCACTGTTTCGAACACCTGACGGTCGAGGAGAACCTTTTGACCGGCGCCTACACGCGTGCCGACAAGGGCCAGATCAGCGCCGATCTCGACCTGGTTTACACCTATTTCCCGCGCCTGAAGGAGCGCCGCAAATCTCAGGCGGGCTACACGTCGGGCGGCGAACAGCAGATGGTTGCGATCGGCCGGGCGCTGATGTCGAAGCCCGAGACGATCCTTCTGGACGAGCCCTCGATGGGCCTTGCCCCGCAGCTTGTCGAACAGATCTTCGAGATCGTGAAGGCCGTGAACGAGAAGGAGGGCGTGACCTTCCTTCTGGCCGAACAGAACACCAACGTCGCACTACGCTTCGCGCATTATGGATACATCCTTGAGTCGGGGCGCGTCGTGATGGACGGCCCGGCCAAGGAACTGCGCGAAAACCCGGACGTGAAGGAATTCTACCTCGGCATGTCGGACGAGGGGCGCAAGTCGTTCCGCGATGTGCGGTCGTATCGCCGCCGGAAGCGGTGGCTGTCGTGATGAAGGATCATGCCGTGACGCATTACGATACGCTCGAGACCCGCTCCGCCGATGCCCGCGCAAGCGCGCAGCTTGAGGCGTTGAACGCGCAACTCCGGGCGAACGGGCTTGGCCCCGTCACGTCGCTTGCCGATCTTGCCGGCTTGCCGGTGCTTCGCAAGTCCGACCTTTCGGCGCGCCAGAAGGCGGCTCCGCCCTTCGGTGGTCTGCCGGTCGCGAACCTGGCGCATGTGTTCCAGTCGCCGGGTCCGATCTACGAACCCGGAGGCGTCAGCCATGACTGGTGGCGCATGGGGCGGTTCTTGCATGCCTGCGGCGTAGGCAAGGCCGACATCGTGCAGAATTGCTTCGGCTATCACCTGACGCCCGCAGGCATGATCTTCGAAAACGGCGCCCGGGCGGTCGGGGCCGTCGTTCTGCCCGCCGGCACCGGACAGACCGACCTTCAGGTCCGTGCGGCGGCGGATATCGGGACGACCGCGTATGCGGGCACGCCGGACTATCTGAAGGTGATCCTCGACCGCGCCGAGGAAATGGGCGAAACGCTGAAGATCACCAAGGCGGCGGTCGGGGGCGGGGCGCTGTTCCCCTCGCTGCGTCAGGAATACGCCGACCGCGGCATTTCCTGCCTGCAATGCTACGCGACCGCCGATCTGGGCAACATCGCCTACGAGAGCCCGGCGATGGAGGGTATGATCGTCGACGAAGGCGCGATCGTGGAAATCGTCCGCCCCGGAACGGGCGATCCGGTCCCCGAGGGCGAGGTCGGCGAGGTCGTGGTCACGACGCTCAACCCGGATTATCCGCTGATCCGCTTCGCGACAGGCGATCTGTCTGCCGTGATGGCGGGTCAAAGCCCCTGCGGTCGCACGAACATGCGCATCAAGGGCTGGTTGGGCCGCGCCGATCAGACGACCAAGATCAAGGGAATGTTCGTTCGCCCCGAACAGGTTGCTGATTTCGTCGCGCGCCATTCCGAAGTGGCCCGCGCCCGGGTCATCGCCACGCGCGAGGGCGAGATGGACGCAATGACCGTGATGGTGGAAACCAAGGGCGGAGACGCGTCGGCTTACGAAAAGTCGGTGATGGACACGCTCAAACTGCGGGGTCGCGTCGAGCTGGTTCCGCCGGGGTCGTTGCCCAACGACGGGAAGGTCATCGAGGACCAGCGGCAGTACGATTAGGCGGGTATCCCCGCTTTTCCCGCAGAGCAGTGATCTGTGATCGAATAACCAACGCAGTCGCGCTTAGTATCCCCGCTGAGAACAGGAGGGATTTCGTACATGATGCGTATGAGTTTGATCGGTCTCGCCGCGCTTTTCGCGGGACCCGCGCTGGCCGAGGATGCGGCATTTGTCATCGGCAACGAGAACTACAAGCACGCGCGGGACATCTCTGCCGCCGATGACGCGCTCGACGCCGCGGGTGCTCTGGAGGCGGCCGGTTTCACCACGGTGAAGGGCAGTGACCTCTCGGCGGAGGCGCTGCGGGGGCTGCTGCCGCAGTATTACGACGCCGCAACGGGCCCCGGCCGCAGTGTGATCCTCGTCTCGGGGCATTTCGTGCATGCCGGGGGAGAGACCTGGCTTCTGGGCACGGAGGCGAACCGCCCGTCGCTTGCCACGGCTGATGCGTCGGGGCTGCCCATCGCGACGCTGCTCGCGATTGCCGCCGAGCGGCCAGCGGGTGCGATCGTGCTTCTTGGCACCGAAGAGCGGCGGATCTCGCTTGGCCGGGGGCTTTCGGCGGGGATCGGGGACCTCGATATCCCGCAGGGCGTGACGGTCATTCTGGGCGACGCCGAAACGGTAGCCGAATTCGCCGCCGAGGTCGTGACGAAGCCCGGACTGACCGCTGCCGAACTCGGCCGGCGGGCCGAGGACGAGGATCTGGTGGCAGAGGGCTACCTGGGCTTCGCCGCGCCATTCCTGGCGGCCGACCGCGTGCCCGCCTCTGACCTGACGCCCGCTGACCCAGGCAGGGCGGAACGGGAAGCGTGGGAGCGCGCGCAAGCGGCAGGCACCCAGCGCGCATACGAAACATATCTTGGAAGCCATCCGAATGGTGCACACGCCCAAGAGGCGCGCGACGCGATTGCGGCCTTGGTCGCTCAGGCATCGGACCCTGTGGCCCGTGCCCGCGCCGCGGAAGAGGCGCTGAACCTGAGCCGCGACCAGCGCCGTCAGATCCAGCGGGATCTGTCGATCCTCGACATCGATCCCAAAGGCATAGATGGCCTGTTTGGCCCCGGATCCCGCAACGCGATCGCCGCGTGGCAGCGCAAAACCGGCCGCGAAGCGACGGGATTCATCACCGAGCCGCAGATCGCCGTTCTTTCCCAAGAGGCCGAAATTCGCGCAGCGGAACTTGAGGCGGAAGCGGCGGCCCGCAAGGCTGAACAGGACCGCAAGGATCGTGCCTATTGGGACTCGACGGGCGCTGCTGGCGATGAGGCGGGGCTACGTGCCTATCTTGAGCGCTATCCCGACGGTCTTTACGCTGAGACTGCGCAGAACAAGCTGGCAGTCTTCGACCAGCGCCGGCGGGCCGAGGCCGAGGAGGTCGACCGGATTGCATGGGAGACGGCGCTCAAATACGACACTCCGAAGATCTACCAGAACTACATCGACGCGCATCCCGACGGAGCGTTCGTCGATGAGGCGAAGCGACGGATCGCGGCCTTCAACGAAGGCGCGGGGGACGCGGCCGCACGGCAGCAAGCCGAGCAGACCGAGAATGCGCTGGGCCTCAATTCGGTCATGCGCTCGCTCGTCGAACAGCGGCTTACGGCGCTGGGGCTGAATCCGGGGCGAGCGGACGGGACGTTCGACGACGATACGCGCCGGGCGATCCGGCGCTATCAGCAGGCGCGCGGCCTGCCTGTGACGGGCTATCTGACCCAGCAGACCGTCGCGCGGCTTCTGGTGGACGCGCTCTGACGCCGGTCAGCTTTCGAAGACATATGTCCCGGGTGCCGGTCCAAGCGGATAGAGCCCTTGATCGGGCGCCCCGACGGCGGGCGGCTTGGCCGCCCGTTCGCCGCTGCGGCTGACGAGCCAGTTCAGCCAGGCGGGCCACCAGCTGCCCTCTTTCGGTTCGTGAGCGGCCGCCCAGCTATCGGGATCGGCATAAAGGCCGCCCGGAATTCGGTGGCCGATCCGGTAGTGGCGACGGGGGTGCCCCGGCTCACTGACGATGCCCGCGTTGTGCCCGCCATTCGTCAGCACGAAATCCATCGCGCAACTGGTGAAGAGCGAGGTCTTGTAGACCGAGCGCCACGGCGCGATGTGGTCAAGTTCCGTCCCGACCACGAACAGCGGCCCGCGGATGTCCTTGAGCGCGATCACGCGGCCCTCGACGGCGAAGCGACCGGAGGTCAGGCGGTTTTCCATGAAGAGCGCGCGCAGGTATTGCGAGTGCATCTTGTAAGGCATCCGGGTGGTGTCGCGGCTCCAGACGGCGATGTCGAATTGTTCGCTGTCTTCGCCGAGGAAGTAGCGTCGCACGGCGCGCGACCAGATCAGATCCTCGGCCCTGAGCGCCTGGAACGCGCCGGCCATCTGGTCGCTGTCGAGATAGCCGCGGTCCCACATCATGTCTTCGAGGAACGCCAGCTGCGCCTCGTCGACGAAGAGCATAAGCTCACCCGCTTCGGTGAAGTCCGTCTGCGCGGCGAGAAGCGTGATCGAAGCGAAGCGGTCGTCCCCGTCGCGCGCCATCGTCGCTGCCGCAATCGAGAGGATCGTCCCCCCGAGGCAGTAGCCGCAGGCGTGGACCTTCTGGTCCGGCACGATCCGGCAGACCGCGTCGAGTGCCGCCATCACGCCTTGGGTGCGGTAATCGTCGAGAGAGAGGTCGCGCTGCGCTGCGCCCGGATTGCGCCAGGATACCGCGAAAACCGTGAAGCCCTGACCGACGAGATAGTTGATCAGCGAATTCTCGGGCCTGAGATCAAGGATGTAGTACTTCATGATCCAGGCCGGAATGATCATGATCGGTTCCGGGTGAACCTTGCCGGTTTGGGGCCGATACTGGATCAGTTCCAGCAGTTCGTTGCGAAAGACGACATCTCCGGGCGTGCAGGCGAGGGTCTCGCCCACCTTGAACGGCGTTTCCGTGTCCGCTTTTTCGCCGGTCACGGACGATTGCAGGTCTTCGACCGCATGGACTGCGCCTTCGACGAGATTTTGACCGTTCGTGCGGACGGTCGCCTCGATGATCTCGGGGTTGAGCCAAGGAGCATTCGACGGCGAGAAGACGTCGAGCATCTGGCGCGCCATGAATGACACGCGGTCGCTGCTGGTCGGCTTCGTGCCGCGCGTCCGGGCGGTCGCTTCTTCCCACCAGTCCTGCGCGGCAAGAAACGACTGCTGCCAGATGCTGTAAGGGGCGTTGGTCCAGTCCTTGTGCGCGAACCGATGATCGGTCGGGCGTGGCGCGAAGGGCGCCTTGGCATCGCCGCCCCATGCGCTGACCGAAAAGGAAGCAAGCTTCGTTGCATTCGCCAAGGCACGCTCGGCAAGTTCGCGCTGACGGCCGGGCGCGGTGGCGAAATGGAAATACCAGTCCGCCCAGGCAGAGGTCGCGGCGTAGGGCGACAGTCCGCCGGTCATCCGCGCAACGACCGCATGCGCGGCCCGGTCGAACGAGGAATCACGCGGCTTGCAGGCGTGATGGCCATTTGGCAAAGGAGCGCGTACCGGAAGCTGGGTTTTGTTCGCCGCGACCGGCAACTTCTGCTTGGTGCCCTTACGGATGTCGGCAGACTTCGTCATCGCGGTGTCTCCATGCCATTGCGCGCCTCCCCCCGAGAATATGGGGCGGAGCAGGTGACGAAACGATGATCTATCTCAAACGACGTCCGCGTCAAATGCGCTCAAGGTGAGGGAGGCGCGGCCCGGAACGACAAAGGCCGTCCCCGATGCCGGGAACGGCCTTTTGTACGTCTTGTCCGCAGTTCAGCCCTGGCGAGCCTTGAAGCGGCGCTGCGTCTTGTTGATGACGTAAACGCGGCCCTTGCGGCGCACTACCTGACAGTCGCGATGGCGCAACTTCAGCGAGCGGAGCGAGTTCTTGACCTTCATCGGTCTTCTCCTATTCGCGGCGCGCGTCGCGCCCGTTGAAAACAAGTGCCCCCGAATCGGGGGCGATGGTGGGCGGTACTGGGATCGAACCAGTGGCCACTACGATGTCAACGTAGTGCTCTACCGCTGAGCTAACCGCCCGTTCCGTAAACGATTCCGCCGATCCCAAACAATTAGGACGCGGGCGGAACCGCGTCGGTCCGTGGGTCTATAAAAGGAGTCGCAGATGCTTTCAAGGGGTTTCAGCGGCGCGATTTTTGCAGGTATATTACATCAGAGCCGTGAGGAGTGGACATGCGCCCAGCGCCGTACCAGCTGACCATGCCCGAACAGCGCCTCACAGGCGTCGTGTTCGCGTCCCCGCATTCCGGGCGTGATTACCCTGCCAGCTTCCTGCGCGAAACAGTTCTTGATGCGCGAACCATCCGGTCTTCCGAAGATGCCTTCGTCGACGACCTTTTGGAAGACGTACCTGCGCTTGGCGCGCCGCTGCTGACGGCGCGTGCGCCCAGGGCCTATATCGACATGAACCGGGCTGCGGATGAACTTGACCCGGCCCTTATCGAAGGGCTGCGCCTGAGCGCCCACAACCCGCGTATCGCGTCGGGTCTCGGTGTGGTGCCCCGTGTGGTCGCTGGCGGAAAGGCAATCTATCGCGGCAAGATCCCGTTCGTCGAAGCGGAGGAGCGGATCGAGGCCAACTGGCGGCCTTACCATGCCTGCCTGCGTGAGCTGATGGACAGTGCGCGGACGATGTTCGGGCAGGGGATTCTAATCGACATGCACTCCATGCCGCACGAGGCGATGGATTCGGTCGCCTCTGCGGGTGGGCGACGGCCCGAGATCGTGCTTGGCGACCGGTTCGGCGCGGCGGCCTCCGCAGCGGTCATGGACCAGGTCGAGGCGGCATTCGAGTCGGCAGGTCTGCACACGCTTCGCAACGCGCCCTTTGCGGGGGCCTATATCGCCCAGACCTATGGCCGCCCGTCGCGCGGGATGCATGCGATCCAGATCGAGATGGACCGCTCGCTTTACATGAACGAACGGGAAATCCGGCCCAACGGCAACTTCCTGGGGTTCCGCAGGCTGCTGACCGACATTCTCAGTCAGATCTCGGATATCGGTCGACACGAGCTGCCGCTGGCCGCCGAGTAGCGCTTAGCCGTCGAACCGGTTCAGCGCCTCGATGAAAACCGCGCGGTCGACGTTGCCGCCCGAGGCCACGACGATAACCGTGTCACCGGAAATCTCGTCAGGGTGAAAGAGCGCGGCGGCAAGTGCTACCGCACCACCGGGTTCGATCACGACATGGAGCCGCTTGAAGGCTGCTGCCATCGCGGCAAGCGCCTCGTCCTCGGTCACGACAAGGCCGGAACCGCAAAGCCGCTTCAGGATCGGGAAGGTGATCTGGCCCGGGGCCGGCGTGATGATCGCGTCGCAGAGCGAGCCCGAGCTGCGGTTGTTGCGCTCGATCCCGCCCGAGGCGAGCGAGCGTTTCACGTCGTCGAAGCCTTCAGGCTCGACCGGGCGCACGGCGAGGCCCGGCGCCTTCGCTTCGCAGGCAAGCGCGATGCCGGAGGTCAGGCCGCCACCGCCGCAGGGTACGAGCACTTCGGCTTCGCTCACACCTTCGCGCACCGCGTCCTCGGCGATTTCCAGCCCGGTTGTGCCCTGGCCCGCGATGACTTGCGGTTCGTCGAAGGGCTTGATGAGCGTCAGGCCGCGGTCTTCGGCAAGGGCCGCCCCGATCGCGTCGCGGTCGCCGGTTTCGCGGTCATAGAGCACGACCTCTGCGCCAAGCGCGCGGGTGTTGTCGATCTTCACACGCGGTGCGTCGGAGGGCATCAGGATCACGCAAGGCGCGGCGTGGCGGCGCGCGGCGAGCGCGACCCCCTGGGCATGGTTGCCCGACGAATACGCGATGACGCCGCGCGCGCGGTCGGCGATCGGCAAGGCCGAGACCGCCGACCAGCCGCCCCTGAACTTGAACGAGCCCGTGTGCTGGATGCATTCGGGTTTCACGAGCACATGCCGCCCCGCGATGTCGTCGAGGAACGGCGAGGATAGAAGGGGCGTCCTGAGCGCCACGCCCCGAAGGCGTTCGGCCGCAGCCTCGATCATGTCGATGTTCATGTGATCAGCTCCAGCCAGGCCCGGATCGCGGCAAGCGCCTCGGGTTCGTCGAGGAAGGGAACGTGGCCGCGTCCGGCCACGTCGGCGAAGATCATGTCGGGTCGCCGGCGGCGCATTTCGGTAGCGGTCTCCGCCGAAAGAAGGTCGGAATTTGCGCCCCGGATCAGTGCAAGCGGAAGCTCTGCGGCAGCGTCGAAAAGCGGCCAGAGATCGGCGTCCGGACCATCGAACGCCGCCAGGAAGCTGGTGCGCAGTTCGGGGTCGTAGCGGTTGTGCAGCCCGTCATCCGTTTCCGTGTAAAGACGCTCGGCGAAAGCGCGCCAGCGCTCTTCCGGCAGGTCGAAGCCGGGCATGGCGGCGGGCAGCTTCGCGACGAGCGCGTCGAGTGTCTTTGCCGCCGGGTTGCGGCCGACATAGTCCTTGATCTTGTTAAGCCCCTCGCGGTCGATTACCGGGCCGATGTCGTTGAGGCAGAGACCGAGAAGGCGCTGTTTGGCGGTGGCGGCCAGCCCCATCCCGATCAGCCCGCCGCGCGAGGTGCCGAGGATCGCCGCCTGTTCGATCCCGAGATGGTCGAGAAGCTCCAGCGCGTCCTGCGCCTCACGCGGGACGGTGTAGGTGGCCGCACCCGTCCATTCTGAGCCGCCGCGCCCGCGGTAATCGGCGCGGATAAGCCTGACGTCGTCAAGATGCGGTACGACGAAGTCGAAATCGGTGCCCGAGCGGGTCAGCCCGGCAAGGCAGAGGACAGGCAGCCCGTTGCCCTCATCCCGGTACGCGAGCCGCGCGCCGTCCGAGGCGTTGAAATGAAGAAGCGTCATCTTGAGGCGAGTTCCGGTATCGTTGTGAGGTCGGTCAGGACGGTGCCGGGACGCCCCGGCAGACGGTCCACCGGCAGGCCCGCCCGGTTCACCCAGGCGGTGCGGAAACCGAAGGCGGCTGCGCCCGCCGCGTCCCAGCCATTCGAGGACACGAAAAGCACCTGATCCGGTGTCGTGCCAAAGCGTTCGCGGACCATTCCATAGACGCGCGCGTCGGGCTTGAAGATGCCCACGCTTTCCACGGACAACGTATCGTCCAGAAGGTCCGTGATCCCGGCGGACTTGACGGCGGCGGCGAGCATGTCCGGCGAGCCGTTCGAGAGGATCGCGGTCGCAAGGCCCGCCTCTTTCAGCTTGGCGAGCATCGCGGGCACTTCGGGATAGGCGGCCAGTTCCCAGTAAAGCGCGAGCAGGCGTTCGCGCAGATCGCGGTCCTCTAGCCCCGCCGCCTCCATCGCCCAGTCGAGACCGTCCTGCGTCACCACCCAGAAATCGGTGTGATCGCGCATGACGGCGCGGAGCCAGGTGTATTCCAGCTGTTTCCGGCGCCAGTCCTCGGCCAGCTTCGGCCAGATATCGGCGAGTTTCTCGCGCCCCGGTTCTGCCGCAGCGGCGCGGGCGGCGGCGCTGACATCGAATAGCGTGCCGTAGGCGTCGAAGATGCAGGTCGTGATGGCCATGGGGATCCTCCGTCCTCAAGACTGACGCCGCGCGCTACGGGGGGCAAGGCCGGAAATGCCACCGGCACAATCTTGTGGCTTCACGCGGTGTGGCGCCTGCGGCGCTTGACCCGGGCCGCGCGCTCTTTGACAACTGCATGAGGGGTGCAGGTGGCATTCGCTTCTGGAAGGATCAGTGCATGGCAAGCGCCGTCGAAAGACTCAAGGCGACGATCAGCGAGCTTCAGGACGAGATGGAGCGCGAGATCGGCGAGCGGCGCGAGGCTCTGCGCTATCGTTACGACCGGGGCCGCGTCGAGTTCGAGCGCGAGATTCGGGATCGACACCGGGCCGCGCGGATCAAGCTGTCGGATTATCTTCGGAACGCGCGGCTTTCGGTTATCCTGACAGCGCCCGTGATCTACGCACTGATCATTCCGTTCGTGTTTCTCGATATCTGCGTGACGATCTATCAGGCGATCTGTTTTCCGGTCTACCGGATCGAAAAGGTCAGGCGGTCAGATCACATTGCCTTCGATCACCAACATCTTGCCTATCTCAACGGGCACCAAAAGCTGAATTGCCTGTATTGCAGTTACTGCAATGGCCTGATCTCGTTCGTCCGCGAGATCGCGGCGCGGACAGAGCAGTACTGGTGCCCGATCAAGCATGCGCGCCGGTTGGCCGGGCCGCACGATCGGTACCCGGAATTCGTCGACTACGGAGATGCGGAGGCGTTCATAAGCCAGTCCGAGCCACTCCGCGAGGATCTGCACCCCCGGTGATGCTTAGAGGTTTTCCTGCTGCGGCATGCCGAGCACGTGGAAACCGCCATCGACGCGGATGATCTCTCCGGTCGTGCAGGCGCCCTGCTCGGAGCATAGATAGACCGCCGTTCCGCCGATCGCCTCGAGCGTGGCGTTGGCGCGCATCGGCGCGTTTGCCTCGGTATGGCGGAAGGTGGCGCGCGCGCCGCCGATCGCGGCTCCGGCCAGGGTTTTCATCGGGCCGGGCGAGATTGCGTTGACGCGGACCTTTTGCGGCCCGAGGTCGTTGGCAAGATAGCGGGTCGCGCTTTCGAGGGCGGCTTTCGCGACGCCCATGACGTTGTAGTTCGGCGTGACGCGGTTCGAGCCGCCGTAGGTGAGCGTCACAAGGCTGCCGCCCTCCGGCATCAGCTCGGAAGCCCGGCGCGCGACGTCGATGAAGGAAAAGCAGGAGATCGAGAGCGACTTCGTGAAGTTATCGCGGCTCGTGTTGATGAAACGGCCCGTGAGCTCGTTCTTGTCGGAATAGGCGATGGCGTGGACAAGGAAGTCCATCGTTCCCCACCGGTCCTTGAGGGCGGCGAAACAGGCATCGAGGCTATTGTCGTCGGTCACGTCGACATCGACGAGGAAGTCCGAGCCGACCGAGGCGGCGAGCGGTTCGACCCGCTTGCCGAAGGCTTCGCCTTGGTAGGAGAAGGCGAGTTCCGCCCCTTCGGCGGCCAATGCCGAGGCGATGCCCCAGGCAATCGACCGTTCATTGGCAACGCCCATGACGAGGCCGCGCTTGCCTTTCATCAGATCGGCCATTTGCGCATCACCCCTGATATTTGCTCATGACAAGTGTCGCGTTGGTGCCGCCAAACCCGAAGCTGTTCGACAGAACGCTGTCGAGTTCGACATTCTCGCGCAGTTCCGTGACGATTTCGGACGGGTCGAGCGCGGGGTCGAGTTCGTTCACGTTGGCCGAGGCTGCGATGAAGTTGCCGTTCATCATGATCAGCGAATAGATCGCCTCGTGCGCGCCTGTGGCGCCGAGCGAGTGACCAGTCAGCGACTTGGTGGATGCTGTGGGCGGGGTCGATCCCTTGCCGAAGACGCGGCGGATCGCCTCCATCTCGGTCACGTCGCCCACCGGCGTCGAGGTCCCGTGCGAGTTGATGTAGTCGATCTTGCGGCCTTCGGGCAGGGTCGACACGGCAAGCCGCATCGAACGTTCGCCGCCTTCGCCCGACGGCGCCACCATGTCGTAGCCGTCCGAGGTCGCGCCATAGCCCGTCACTTCGCCGTAGATCTTCGCGCCGCGCGCCTTGGCGTGTTCAAGTTCTTCAAGAACGACGACGCCGCCGCCGCCCGCGATGACGAAGCCGTCGCGCGTCACGTCATAGGTGCGCGATGCGGTTTCGGGCGCGTCATTGTACTTCGACGACATCGCCCCCATCGCATCGAAAAGGCACGAGAGCGTCCAGTCGAGTTCTTCCCCGCCGCCGGCGAAGACGATGTCCTGCTTGCCCATCTGGATCAGCTCGACTCCGTTGCCGATGCAATGGGCCGAGGTCGAGCAAGCCGACGTGATCGAGTAGTTCACGCCCTTGATCTTGAAGGGCGTCGCAAGGCAGGCGGAGTTCGTGGACGACATGCAGCGGGTGACCATGAAGGGGCCCATCCGCTTCGGGCTGCCCTTTTCGATGACGGTCTGGTGCGCCTGAAAGAAGTTGGACGTGGAGGGGCCGCCCGATCCCATGATGAGGCCGGAACGTTCGTTGGAAACGTCGGATTCCTCGAGCCCGCTATCCGCGATCGCCTGTTCCATCGCAAGGAAGTTGTAGGCCGCGCCGGGACCCATGAAGCGCAGGTTGCGCTTGTCTATGTGATCCTCGAGCACGATCTGCGGCATGCCGTGCACCTGGCTGCGAAAGCCGTGTTCGGCGTATTCGGGGGCGAAGACGATCCCGGACTTTCCAGCGCGCAATGAAGCTTCGACCTCGGCAACGTTATTGCCGATTGGCGAGACGATCCCCATCCCGGTGATGACGACACGGCGCATGGGCGCACTCCTTCTTCTTATTCGGTCAGCTCTCGGAGAGCGCGACCTTCATATCCTTGACCAGATAGATGGTCTCGCCGTCGGCTTCCACCCTGCCGTCCGCGACACCCATCGTGAGGCGCCGAGTCTGCACCGCTTTCGTGAAATCGACGTAATAGGTCAGCATCTTGCGGTCGGGCCGCACCATTCCGGTCAGCTTGACCTCGCCGACGCCGAGCGCGTAGCCGCGCCCTTCCCATCCGCGCCAGCCCAGGTTGAACCCGGTGAGCTGCCACAATCCATCAAGCCCGAGGCAGCCCGGCATGATCGGGTTGCCGGGAAAATGGCAGGCAAAGAACCAGAGATCCGGGTTGATGTCGAACTCGGCCACGACGTGGCCCTTGCCGTGTTCGCCGCCATCTTCCGAGATGTCGGTGATCCGATCCATCATCAGCATCGGCGGTTCGGGAAGCTGTGCATTGCCGGGTCCGAAAAGCTCGCCCCGGGCGCATTTCAGCAACTCGTCCTTGTCAAAACTCGTAGGATATTTCGCCATTCTGCCCGTTCCCTCCCGGCGATCTGTATAATCATCGTCTATCACTCGCCTCGGTCTGAGGGCAAGGGCGCTCAACCCGGGCCATTTCGCTGAAACCGATTGAATTCACAGGGGCAAAACGCCTATATATACTCAGCCCAAGGGGCGCAGGGGACCATGAACGAACGAATGGATACGGCGACAACGGACCGCGGAACACGCTGGCTGGCAAGCGCCGGTTTGAGGCCCACGCGGCAGCGGGTGGCGTTGGCCGCGCTGTTGGTGGGCGACGGGCAGGATCGTCACGTTACCGCCGAAAGCCTGCACGCGGCGGCATGTGGGACGGGGGAGCCGGTCTCTCTCGCGACCGTCTACAACACGCTCAAGGCTTTCTGCGAGGCGGGGCTGATCCACGAAATTTCGGTCGACGGATCGCGGTCCTATTTCGATACGCGACTTGACGACCATCCGCATTTCTTCTGGGAGGATGAGGGCCAGCTTGTCGATGCGCCCGCCGAGGATTTGCAGATCACCCGGTTGCCGGAGCTTCCCGAAGGCGCGGAACTGGCCCGCGTGGATGTTGTGATCCGCCTGAAGCGGACCTGACAACAGTTCTGGGCTGAGGCCTGCATCCACCTACCATTGCGACTCGTCAGAACGCGCCGCCGCCGCCCAAACAGGGTCAGAACCACTGCCCCGGCTCCATCAGCCCCAGATCCATGAGCTGTTGCGACTGCCAGTCGAACTTCGCCGAATTGTGCCAGGTGAAATTGTGGATCTCGAACATGCTGCCCGGGTTGGTCTTCAGCGCTTTCGCGGTGCGGAACGACGCGATGACTGCGGTCAGGTTGTGATGCCACGGGCAGGAATAGGTGTTGTATTCTTCGATATTGAAGGTGTGATCCTCTCGAAGTTTCAGGCCGGGCTTCGGCCGGAAAAGCGCGATGCGGTCGATGCGGCGGCTCGCCTTGTGGACGTGTTCCTCGAAACGCCAGCGAAGACCGCCTGAGAAATCGAGCTGGCGTTCCTTCGGATGCCCGGTCGCGGGATCGGGGCGGGCGAGCGCGTAGTAGCCGGACCGGTCGAGCATCGCGTCGTCAAGACTGACTGCGTTCGGATGACGGTCCAGATCGGACGCATAGAGGTCGACGACGTAGCACAGCATCGCACTGCGCCGTTCCTCGGCGTGGAAGGCCAGCATTTCGCCGACACTGCGATGTTCACAGAATGGGTAGAAAAGGTACTCGGCGTTGTAGCAGTAGTAGAGCCACGTGGTCGCAGGGGCAGCCTCAATGACGGCATTGACCGCGGCCACGACCAACTCCCGAGTGTGACAGTCGCGTCGCACCCAATGCGCGACTTCTTCCACCTCGGGCGGAATGTTGAGTGCATCGGGAAGGAATACGACGACCTCCACGAAGCCGGTATTCGCGTGGTGCATGACGGTGGAGGCGAGTTCAACCGGGTCTTCGGCGAAGATCAGCGCGACCGGTCCCTTCTTCAGGACATCTGCCCCCTGTCCGAGGAAATCGTTGATCGAAGTGAATATCATTGCCGGTCCGGTTGGTCTGACTGTGCGAGGCAGATTTCAGGAACGGCGGCCCGATTGCAAGCGCCTGCCGTGATTGCAGCGGGCGCGCCTTTGCGTTAGGAACCGCTGGTCCTGATCTGCCTGCCCCGGGAACACATGACCAAGAAGCTCTACATCAAGACTTATGGCTGTCAGATGAACGTCTATGACAGCGAGCGCATGGCCGAGGCCATGGGCGCGGAGGGCTATGTCACGACCGAGGTTGCGGAAGACGCGGACATGGTGCTGCTGAATACCTGCCACATCCGCGAAAAGGCTGCCGAGAAGGTCTATTCCGATCTCGGGCGGCTGCGTCCGCTGAAGCTGGCCAAACCCGATCTCAAAATCGGCGTCGCGGGCTGCGTCGCGCAGGCCGAAGGCGAGGAGATCCTGCGCCGAATGCCGCTTGTCGATCTGGTCGTCGGGCCGCAGAGCTACCATCGCCTGCCGGCGATGGCGAAGGCGGCTGAAGCGGGTGAAAAGTCGGTCGTGACCGACTTCCCCGAAGAGGACAAGTTCGATCACCTTCCGGAGCGCCCGAAGACCACCAACCGGCCAACCGCGTTCCTGACCGTTCAGGAAGGCTGCGACAAGTTCTGCGCGTTCTGCGTCGTGCCCTACACGCGGGGCGCTGAAGTGTCGCGTCCTGCCGAGAGAGTGCTGCGCGAGGCGCGCGGGCTGGTTGAAAAGGGTGTGCGCGAGATCACGCTGCTGGGCCAGAACGTCAACGCCTATCATGGTGCCGGTCCTGATGGCGACTGGACACTTGCGAAGCTGGTTCGCGAACTCGCGAAGGTCGACGGGCTGGAGCGTATCCGGTACACGACCTCGCATCCGAACGATATGGGCGACGACCTGATCGCCGCACATGGCGAGGAGCCAAAGCTGATGCCCTATCTGCACCTTCCGGTGCAGTCGGGATCGGACAGGATCCTCAAGGCAATGGCGCGCAAGCACACGGCCGAGACCTATATCCGGCTGATCGAGAAGATCCGCGCGGCACGGCCCGACATGATGATGTCGGGCGACTTCATCGTAGGCTTCCCCGGCGAGACAGACGCGGATTTCGACGCCACGATGGGCCTGATCCGCACCGTCAACTACGGCATGGCCTATTCCTTCAAGTATTCGGCCCGGCCGGGCACACCTGCCGCGGAAAAGACCGCTGTCGAGGATGAGGTTGCCAACGCACGGCTGCAGACGCTGCAAGCACTGCTGACCGAACAGCAGCGCGCAGCGCAGGAAGCGATGGTAGGGCGCGAGGTTTCGGTACTGCTCGAGAAGCCGGGGCGGCTACCGGGACAGATGGTTGGCAAATCCGACTATCTTCACGCGGTGCATGTCGTCACCGACGCCAAGCCCGGAGAGATCGCACGGGTCAGGATTACACAAAGCGCGCCGAATTCGCTCGCGGGCGAGATCGCCGGCTGATCCGAATGTGCGATCAATGCGCAGAGATGATGCGAATTGGTCACTTGGGCAGCGGCCGAGTACGGTTTTCCTCACTTCACTGCAATTATCCGACACTACCGCTTGCGTTGCGGACGTTGAGAAGGCACCATTTCTTCATGAGCGCCTCTGACAGGAGATTTGCTTGGGCATCAGCGCCTTGACCCCGCCGCCGCATCCCGAAGATCTGCACGAAACTCTTCTGGAATTTTCCGACAACCGGTTATTGATTGACCTGTGTGGTGAATTCGACCGCAATCTCGCGCAAGTCGAACACCAGCTAGGGGTCCATATCCTCAGGCGCGGCAACCAGATCGCCGTCGTCGGTAGCGCCGAAGCGCGCAGCAGGGCCGCTGCTGTCCTTCAGGCCCTCTACGCCAAGCTCGAAACCGGACGGCCCTTGGATGCGGGCGAGATCGACGCCGCGATCCGCATGGGCGAGGGTGGCTCGGCCGAACCCGTGAACCTTGACGAGCAACTCGAGATGTTCGCTGGCGGCAAGTTCGAGCTTCGCACCCGCAAGAAGCAGATCGAGCCGCGCACCGAGGCTCAGAAGGCCTATGTCAAGAACCTCTTCTCGAACGAACTCGCGTTCGGGATCGGTCCGGCGGGCACCGGCAAGACCTACCTCGCGGTGGCGGTCGGCGTGACGATGCTGATCGGCGGCCACGTGGACCGGATCATCCTGTCGCGCCCCGCGGTCGAGGCGGGCGAGCGGCTGGGCTTCCTTCCGGGTGACATGAAGGAAAAGGTCGACCCGTACATGCAGCCGCTTTACGACGCGCTGAACGATTTCCTGCCGGCCAAGCAGGTCATCAAGCTGATGGAGGAGAAGCGGATCGAGATCGCGCCGCTTGCCTTCATGCGGGGCCGGACGCTGGCGAATGCTTTCGTCGTACTCGATGAGGCTCAGAACGCCACGACCATGCAGATGAAGATGTTCCTGACCCGCCTCGGCGAGGGCAGCCGCATGGTCATCACGGGCGATCGAACCCAGATCGACCTGCCGCGGGGCGTCCATTCCGGACTGACGGATGCCGAACGCATCCTGGATGGCGTGAAGGGCGTCAGCTTCAACTATTTCACCTCTAAGGACGTGGTGCGCCACCCGCTCGTGGCCCGCATCATCGAAGCCTATGACCGCGACGACGTTGGAGCCACTGGTTGACACCCTGATAGAGGACGCGCGCTGGCGGGACCTCGGGCTTGAGGACCTCGCTGGGCGCGCGGCTCACGCGGTGATGGCCGACCAGAACTTGCCTGTGGCCGGGTTCCAGCTTTCCCTGCTCGGGTGCAACGATTCGCGCATCGCCGACCTCAACGCCGATTTCCGTGGCAAGCCGCAGCCGACAAACGTCCTGTCATGGCCCAGCGAGGAGCGCGGGGCAGAGGAGGATGGCGGCGTGCCGGTCCGACCTGTGCCTGGCAATGCCGATATGCCCGAGGAGCTTGGCGACATCGCCATTGCTTGGGAAATCTGCAAGCGCGAAGCCGAAGAGGCAGGAAAACCGCTGGAAGATCACGTCACCCATCTTGTCGTGCATGGGATGTTACACCTCTTGGGGTATGATCATATCCGTGACGCAGATGCAGCGCTCATGGAAGCAGCAGAAGTGCGTATACTTGCAAAGTTGGGCCTGACGGACCCATATGAGTAATTCCGCGAATTTCGGCGGAGCAAATTTGGAAAGGACTAATGGGCGAAAGCGCAGACGGGTCTATTACGGCGCAGGACGCGCCGGACCCATCAGACAGTAGCGGGCAGCGCGGATTCTTTGGACGGATCCTTGAAGCCTTCACTCCCACAGATGCAGAGGCGGAAGGTTCAGATGAACCGCATCCGGTGGCGCAGGCAGCGCCGACCGGGCGTACACTTCACGGTATCGGCAACCTGCGCAGGATGCGGGTGGAGGACGTTGCCGTCCCCAAGGCCGAGATCGAGGCCGTCCCCGTGAACGCCAAGCTGGAGGAAGTGGTCAACCAGTTCCGAGAGTCGGGCTTTTCGCGCCTGCCGGTTTTCAAGGGCACGCTCGACAATCCGCTGGGACTCATCCACCTCAAGGACCTTGCGCTTCAGCAGGCCTTCACGGACCCCAAACCCCGGTTCGACCTGCGCAAGATGCTCCGGCCCCTGCTTTACGCGCCGCCTTCTATGCCGATCGGTGTGCTCTTGCAGAAGATGCAGAGCGAGCGGACGCATATGGCGCTTGTTATCGACGAATACGGCGGCGTTGACGGACTTGTCACGATCGAGGACCTGATCGAAACCGTCATCGGCGAGATCGAGGACGAACACGACACGGCCGATGGCGGACTCTGGCAGGAAGAAAAGCCGGGGCAATACATCGTTCAGTCCCGCGCTCCGCTCGATGAGTTCGAGGCCGAGATCGGTCTCAAGCTGGCGGGTGAAGAAGAAGACGAAGAGATCGATACGCTCGGCGGGCTCGTGTTCATGCTGGTCGGCCGGGTGCCCGCGCGCGGCGAGGTCATTCCGCACGAAAGTGGCGCGGAATTCGAGATCGTGGACGCCGATCCACGCAGAATCAAACGACTGAGAGTGCGCCTGCCACAGGCCGCCGCCTGACCATGCGCCTTCGAGCAGGCCGGTTCTTCGAGCGCGCGCAGCGGCCGGGCTCGCGAAGTCTCGCGCTGGCTGCGCTGGCCGGTGCGGGCGTCGCGGCGGGGCAGGCGCCGTGGGAGCTTTGGTTCGTCGCATTGCCGGCGCTGGCGGTCCTGACGGCACTCGTCGCCCGCGAAACCGATCGTTATCGCACCATCTGGCTCGGCTGGATCGGCGGGGCGGGCTATTTCGCCGCCACTCTCTTCTGGATCGTCGAGCCATTCTTCGTGGACGTGGCGCGCCACGGCTGGATGGCACCCTTCGCGCTTGTGCTGATGAGCTTCGGAATGGCTTTGTTCTGGGGGCTCGCGGCCTGGATCGCGACGCTGGGACGCGGCCGGGGACTTCGCGCGCTGGGCTTTGCGCTGGGTCTTGTCGCCACGGATCTTGCCAGGGGCTACATCTTCACCGGGTTTCCCTGGGCGCTCCTCGGCCATGTATGGATCGGCACCCCGGTGATGCAGGCGGCCGCGTGGATTGGACCGGTGGGCCTGAGTGCGGTCTTTGCACTGCCCGCGGCGCTTCCCTTTGTAGCGCGAGGCAAAGTGGCGCAGGCGGCGTTTGGCCTCGTAGGCGCGGCGGTCATCGGTGGGTTCTGGTGGGCTGGAGCGGGGCGGCTTGCCACGTCCGAACCGCCCCGCGATCCCGCCGTCCACATTCGGCTTGTCCAGCCAAACGCCTCGCAGTCGATGAAGTGGCGCGGCGATATGTGGCGCGTCTTCCTTGAACGCCAGTTCGAACAGACCGCACTGCCGGCGGAAAAGCCGCTCGATCTCATCGTCTGGCCCGAGACGGCGATACCGTTCTTGCTGGAGCGTTCGGGTTCGCTCTTCGAGGATATCGCGCGCGCATCGGGTGGCGTGCCGATTGCTACAGGCATCCAGCGCGCGGAGGGCCTGCGCTATTTCAACAGCCTCGCCTTCGCTGACGGTAGCGGTCAGATCACCGATGTCTACGACAAATGGCATCTCGTCCCGTTCGGCGAATACATCCCGCTGGGCGACGTCTTCGCCCGTGTCGGGATCGCGGCGTTCGCGGCACAGGCTGGCAACAGCTATTCGGCTGGCCCGGGCGCGCGGATCGTCGATCTCGGGGCGCTGGGCAAGGTGCTGCCGCTCATCTGCTATGAGGCGGTCTTTCCACAGGACCTGAACGCCGCCGAAGGGCGCGCGGATTGGATCTTGCAAGTCACGAATGACGGCTGGTTCGGCAATATCGCCGGCCCCTACCAGCACCTCGCCCAGGCGCGGCTGCGCGCGGTCGAGCAGGGCTTGCCGCTTCTTCGCGCCGCCAATACCGGGATCACGGCTGTAATCGACGCGAAGGGCCGTGTGCGGCAATCGCTTGCGCTGAACACGCAAGGCGTGATCGACGCGGACCTGCCATCGACGCTACCCCAGACGTTTTACGCGCGAACCGGCGACCTTCCCGCAACAATCTTCGTGATTTTGGCACTTTTGGCGTTGGCGTTGCCACGTCGGCGCATATCCAATTGACCCTTCCCGCCCGTACGTCTACGGAGAGGCTTCATAACCGCTACAACGGCTTCCTGGCGTGGCGGGGATATCCCAATGGAGCACTTTCATGAGCCGACAGAATTACATTTTCACCTCCGAGAGCGTGTCGGAGGGGCATCCCGACAAAGTATGCGATCGCATCTCGGACGCCATCCTGGACGCCTTTATCTCTGAGGAACCGAACGCGCGTGTCGCATGCGAAACCTTCGCCACATCCGGAATGGTGGTGATCGGGGGTGAAGTCGGTCTTTCCGATGAGGAAAAGCTGAAGAATTTCATGGGCCGCATCGGCCAGATCGCGCGCGACTGCATCAAGGACATCGGCTACGAGCAGGAGAAGTTCCACTGGAACACCTGCCACGTCCTGAACTTCCTGCATGAACAATCCGCCCATATCGCTCAAGGCGTCGACCGTGATGGCGCGGGCGATCAGGGAATCATGTTCGGCTACGCGGTGGATGAGACGCCCGAACTGATGCCGGCGCCGATCCAGTATTCCCACGCGATCCTCAGACGGCTCGCGGAGGCGCGTAAATCGGGCAAGGAGCCGACGCTCAGGCCGGATGCGAAATCGCAGCTGTCCCTGCGTTACGAGGACGGCAAGCCGGTCGAGGTCACCTCGCTCGTGCTGTCGACGCAGCATGCTCACGAAAGCCAGACTTCGGACGATATCCGCGCGATCGTCGAGCCCTATATCCGGGAAGTCCTGCCCGAGGGTTGGATCACTGAAAAGACCGAGTGGTGGGTGAACCCGACGGGTACCTTCGTGATCGGCGGTCCGGACGGCGACGCTGGCCTTACCGGCCGCAAGATCATCGTCGACACCTATGGTGGCGCGGCCCCGCATGGCGGCGGCGCGTTTTCGGGCAAGGATCCGACCAAGGTGGACCGCTCGGCGGCCTATGCCGCGCGCTACCTTGCGAAGAACGTGGTGGCGGCCGGTCTCGCGCGGCGCTGCACGCTGCAGCTTTCCTATGCAATCGGCGTCGCCAAGCCGTTGTCGATCTATGTCGACACACACGGCACGGGCGTGGCCGACGAGGAAGCGATCGAGCGGGCCGTCGGGTCGGTCATGGATCTTACGCCGCGTGGGATTCGCACTCATCTCGACCTCGACAAGCCGATCTACCAGCGCACGGCCGCTTATGGCCATTTCGGTCGCGAGCCGGACGCCGACGGCGGCTTCAGCTGGGAAAAGACCGATCTGGTCGAAGCGCTGAAGAAAGCCGTCTGATACTCGGAGCCCGGCGGGAAGCATCTCGCCGGGCTTTTCATTGGCCCGGCCTTGACCTTGCCGTCCCCGACGGCTTAGTGCCCGCTCATCATGAGTGATGACACCCAACCCAAGACCGAGTGGCGCAACTTCTATGGCCGGATACACGGCAAGACCCTGCGGCAGAGCCAGAAGGAATACCTCTCCGAGGATCTGAAGGAACTGCGCCCGCGCGGTGTCACTCGCGAGGAGAATCCGGACCGCGACCCGATAGACCCGGCCGAGATATTCGGCGACGACCGGCCCGTCTGGCTGGAAGTCGGTTTCGGCGGCGGCGAGCACTTGGTTCACATGGCGGCGCGCTATCCAGACGTCGGCATCATCGGATGCGAGCCGTTCATCAACGGCGTGGCGATGCTTCTGGGCAAGATCCGCGCCGCTGGCGTGACGAACCTCGCCGTGCATCCGGGCGACGCGCGTGACCTGATGGAAGTTCTGCCCGAGGCCTCCGTCGCAAAGGCGTTTCTCAACTATCCCGATCCCTGGCCCAAGCGCCGCCACCACCGCCGCCGCTTCGTGACGCCCGAGCATCTTGGGCCGCTTGCCCGCGTCATGAAGCCCGGCGCTGAGTTCCGGGTGGCCACAGACATTCCCGACTATGTGCGCCAGACCCGGGAAGAGGTGCCCAAGGCGGGCTTCGAGCGCATCTCCGATGGTGGCGAAGCGTGGGAGGACTGGCTGTCCACCCGGTACGAGCAGAAGGCCCTGCGCGAAGGGCGCTCGCCACACTACCTGACCTTTCGCCGCCGCTAAGACCGGGAATCTCCGCTCTCGCGAATTTTCGGTCTCGACCGGGCGGGGGCATGGACCAGTCTCGATGCTTGCGCTATCTGCGAAGCGATTTCGCGCGAGGGAGAAATACATGTCCGGCCACGGTGACCCCATTCCGATGACCGCCCGCAAATCGGGACCGCTTAAGGGCGTGGCCGAAGTGCCGGGTGACAAGTCGATCTCGCATCGTGCGCTGATCCTTGGCGCGCTTGCCGTCGGCGAGACGAAGGTGACCGGGCTTCTGGAGGGGCAGGACGTTCTCGACACCGCGAAGGCGATGCGGGCCTTCGGGGCAGAGGTCACGCGGCTGGGCGAGGGCAAGTGGTCGGTGCATGGCGTCGGGGTCGGCGGCTTTGCCGAACCGGCCAACGTCATCGACTGCGGCAATTCGGGCACCGGTGTGCGCTTGATCATGGGCTCGATGGCCACGTCGCCCATCACCGCGACCTTTACGGGCGATGCTTCGCTAAACAAGCGCCCGATGGGTCGGGTGACTGATCCGTTGGCGCTGTTCGGAGCGCGTTCGTACGGGCGTTCGGGCGGGCGGCTGCCAATGACGATCGTTGGCGCGACCGATCCGGTTCCGGTCAACTACACTGTTCCGATGCCCTCGGCGCAGGTGAAATCCGCGGTTCTGCTGGCGGGCCTGAACGCCCCCGGCCAGACCGTGGTGATCGAGAAAGAGCCTACGCGCGATCATTCGGAACGGATGCTGCGTGGTTTTGGTGCGGAGTTGACCGTTGAGGACACCAAAGAAGGCCGCGTCATCACCCTGACCGGTCAGCCCGAATTGAAACCCCAGACCGTTGCCGTTTCGCGCGACCCATCCTCGGCGGCGTTCCCGGTCTGCGCGGCGCTGATCGTCGACGGATCTGACATTCTCGTCCCGGGGGTCAGCCAGAACCCGACGCGGAACGGCCTTTACACCACGCTTGTCGAGATGGGAGCGGATATTGAATTCCAGAACCCGCGCGAAGAGGGCGGCGAACCCGTAGCGGACCTGCGGGTGCGCGCATCGTCTCTCAAGGGGATCGAGGTGCCCGAGGAGCGTGCGGCGAGCATGATCGACGAATACCCTGTCCTTTCGGTGGTCGCGGCCTTCGCCGAAGGCACGACCGTGATGCGCGGCGTGAAGGAGCTGCGCGTCAAGGAAAGCGACAGGATCGATGCGATGGCGCGCGGGCTGGAAGCCTGCGGTGTCAGGATCGAAGAGGAAGAGGACGTCCTGATCGTTCACGGCATGGGTCCGGGCGGTGTGCCGGGTGGGGCGACTGCCAAGACCCATATCGACCACCGGATCGCGATGTCCTTCCTCGTCCTCGGCCTTGCCTCGCAAAAGCCAGTGAGCGTGGATGACGGATCGCCCATCGCGACGTCGTTCCCGGTTTTCGAGGACCTGATGGCGGGGCTTGGCGCCCAGATCGCGCGGGCCGAGGGGTGAGCGACCGCGCCTACAGGGCGCTGATCGGCGTCACCACGCTTCTTTTCATCGCCATGGTGCTGGCCAGCCCGCGCGAATGCGGTGGTTGGGTGGTGTGCAGTTTCGACGCGCCGAGATTTCCCTACGGGCCAACCGATGCACGAGCCTATCTCTCGTCTCTCAGCGATGTGGCGCTCTGGCGCTATCTTTGGGTCATCCAGCCTATCGACCTGATCTTCCCCGCACTTCTTTGCCTTTTCTTCCGCGAAACTTTCGAGCGCCGAGCGCCGGAAAAACTGGCCGCCCGACTTGGACGGATCGCCGTGATTGGGGCAGGGGCCGATTACCTTGAAAACGCGGTCATCCGGGCGATGCTAAAGCGGCCGGATGGCGAATTCCCCGATCTCGTACCAGTCGCGGCGACTGGTCTGACTACGCTGAAATGGCTGCTGATCGCATTCCTTCTTGCCGCCGTCGCGCGGCTTTGGATCTCCGCGCGGCCTGCCTCGTGAGGCAGGGAGAGGTTTGACCAAGGCATGGGGCTGCGTTAAGCCGCCCGAAACGAGGGCGGCATGATTTTCACAGTGGCGATCGACGGGCCGGCAGCGGCGGGGAAGGGCACGATCTCGCGTGCGGTGGCGGCGCGTTTCGGCTTTGCCCATCTCGATACCGGGCTTCTTTACAGGGCAGTGGGGGCCAAGGCAGGTGTCGATGGCGACCCGATCGCCGTGGCTCGACGACTCGAGCCCTCTGATCTTGAGCGCGACGATCTTCGCACCGCCGAGGCGGGACAGGCCGCAAGCCGTGTCGCTGCGATCCCGGAGGTGCGCGAGGCGCTCGTCGCATTCCAGCGGCTCTTCGCCCGGCGCGAAGGCGGTGCGGTGCTCGATGGCCGTGACATCGGGACGGTGATCTGCCCCGAGGCAGAGGTGAAGCTGTTCGTCACTGCGTCGGACGAAGTGCGCGCCCGTCGTCGTTGGGCGGAGTTGACCGAGAAGGGCGGCACGCTCACCGAAGCTGAGGTGCTGGCCGATCTGCAGGCGCGCGACCGACGCGACGCCGAGCGCGCCGTCGCGCCGCTGAAACCGGCCGAGGATGCGACGATTCTCGACACCAGCGATCTGACGATCGAAGCGGCGACCGCGCGGGCCGTGGCCGAGATCGAGGCAAGACTGCGCTGATCTGCCCTTTGAGCTGGTGACGGACGGCCCCATATCTGGCGTGTCAGCGCAGGGGAGTGGTTGGATGCGGCTCGATCGGATCGGGGCGGGCACTGCGGGCATCGTCAGGGCAAGCATTCTGGCGGTCGTGGTTTCTTGCGTCGCCGCCAGCGCGGCAGAGCGGCCCCAGACGGGCCTCCTTTGGCGAAAAACCGAACTGCCAGCGGTCTTTCCGCTTCAGATCCGGACCTTGGCGGGGCTCGACTACCACGTTCATCTGTCAAATGCCGAGAACGGTGCGGAAACGCTCGCCGCTTACCTCCGCGGGGGCGAATTCTTCCGCGTTCTGGTGCCGCCCGGACGCTACAATCTGCGCGTCGCGTATGGCATCGACTGGGGTGGCGAAGCGCACCTGTTTGGTGACGGTCCAGAAACCGGGACACTGAACCTTCCCGATCCGATGGTCTTCAGGGTCACGGGGCTAAACCGGAAATCCGGACACCAGGTGGACCTGCGCGGAGGCGTTCCCGATGCCCCAAAACTGGCTGGGGTTTCCGAGCAGGCGCTTTGCCAGTCCCTTGTTCTCGACCTGGAGAGTCTGCGATGGCTCCGACCCGAGCCGCCGGAGCAACTCGGCGAAGCCGACGACCCGGATCCCCACCTGTTCGACATCGACAAGCAACGGTATTCGGCACCCCGATACGACCTCGTCACCCGCCTATGCCCTTGATTGGTGCGACTTGGGCCTTGCAGCACTTGCTTCGGACGCGGGAACTCTCTATACGAGCGCCAGTCAAAAAGGCGGTTTAAGCCAACGACGGACGGATCGGGCAGGGTCGGGAGAAATCCGCGGCCCTTCTTGTTTGTCCGGGCATAGGTCGCCTGAAGGACGTCAACCAAAGACCGGCGGAGCCAACCGCATGGCCAGAAACACTTGAAAAGGAACTGAACACGCATGTGCGCTAAAGCGACCATGGAGGAATTCGAAGCCCTCCTTAAAGAAAGCTTCGAGATCGACACCCCCGAAGAGGGTTCGGTCGTCAAAGGCAAGGTCATCGCGATCGAAGCGGGCCAGGCCATCATCGATGTCGGCTACAAGATGGAAGGCCGCGTCGATCTTAAAGAATTCGCAAATCCCGGTGAGCAGGCCGAACTGGCCGTTGGCGATGAAGTCGAAGTTTATCTCGACCGCGTCGAAAACGTCCGTGGCGAAGCCGCGCTGTCGCGCGAGAAAGCCCGCCGCGAAGAAGCCTGGGACCGTCTGGAGAAGGCCTATGCCGCCGAAGAGCGCGTCGAAGGCGCAATCTTTGGCCGCGTCAAGGGCGGCTTCACCGTCGATCTCGGCGGCGCTGTCGCGTTCCTTCCCGGTTCGCAGGTTGACGTGCGCCCCGTGCGCGACGCCGGCCCGCTCATGGGTCTCAAGCAGCCGTTCCAGATTCTCAAGATGGACCGTCGCCGCGGCAACATCGTCGTGTCGCGCCGCGCGATCCTCGAAGAGTCCCGCGCCGAGCAGCGCGCAGAAGTCATCGGCAACCTCACCGAAGGCCAGACGGTCGACGGCGTGGTCAAGAACATCACCGAATACGGTGCGTTCGTTGACCTTGGCGGTGTCGACGGTCTGCTGCACGTCACCGACATGGCGTGGCGCCGCGTGAACCACCCGAACGAGATCCTGTCGATCGGCGAGACCGTGAAGGTCCAGGTCATCAAGATCAACAAGGAAACCCACCGCATCTCGCTCGGCATGAAGCAGCTTCAGTCCGATCCTTGGGATACGGTTGAGGAGAAGTTCCCGCTCGGTTCGGTCCACAAGGGCCGCGTCACGAACATCACCGACTACGGTGCGTTCGTGGAACTGGAAGCCGGCGTCGAGGGCCTCGTCCACGTCTCCGAGATGTCCTGGACCAAGAAGAACGTCCATCCGGGCAAGATCGTTTCGACCTCTCAGGAAGTCGACGTCATGGTGCTCGAGATCGACACCGCGAAGCGCCGTGTCTCGCTTGGCCTCAAGCAGACGATGCGCAATCCGTGGGAAGTCTTCGCCGAAACCCACCCTGTCGGCACCCAGATCGAAGGCGAGGTCAAGAACATCACCGAGTTCGGTCTGTTCGTCGGTCTCGACAACGACATCGACGGCATGGTTCACCTCTCGGACCTCAGCTGGGACGAGCGTGGCGAGGATGCCATCCAGAACTACCGCAAGGGCGACATGGTCAAGGCCGTCGTCACCGAGGTGGACGTGGAGAAGGAGCGTATCTCGCTCTCGATCAAGGCGCTTGACGCCGACACGTTCTCCGATGCGGTTGATGGCGTGAAGCGTGGTTCGGTCATCACCACCACGATCACCGCGATCGAGGATGGTGGCATCGAGGTCGAATACAACGGCATGAAGTCCTTCATCCGTCGTTCGGACCTCGCGCGCGACCGTGCCGACCAGCGCCCCGAGCGCTTCCAGGTCGGTGACCACGTCGATGCCCGCGTAACCAACGTCGATTCGAAGACTCGCCGCCTCGGCCTGTCGATCAAGGCTCGTGAGATCGCCGAAGAGAAGGAAGCCGTGGAACAGTACGGCTCGTCCGACTCGGGCGCTTCGCTCGGCGATATCCTTGGCGCCGCGCTGAAAGGCTCGGACGACAAGTAAGCCGCACGACGACTGCGTTTAGCCGGCCCCGCCCGAAAGGCGGGGCCGGTTTCGTTTCACGAATCGCCGTGTGCAACCTTGTCGTCGTTCGGCTTCCCGGCCCCCATTGCCCGGCTACCTTCCGCTCCGAACCGCACCCCTGTGCACCAAAAGCGGGCATATTGCGGCGCTGCGGCACGAAATTCCCCGCCATTCCAATGGGTTTCCTGTTTGTCGCAGGCCCGAATGCCCCTATAGTCGTCGCGAAACACAAATGGCGATCCGGTCCAGCGGTCCGCACAGGGGGGATAGTATGATCCGGTCCGAACTCATTCAGAAGATTGCTGAGGAGAACCCGCACCTGTTTCAGCGCGATGTCGAACGGATCGTAAGCACGATTTTCGACGAGATCATCGAAGCGCTCGCTCGTGGGGACAGGGTTGAACTGAGAGGCTTCGGGGCCTTTTCGGTCAAGAAGCGCGACGCACGCGTGGGGCGCAACCCGCGCACGGGTGAATCCGTAGATGTCGAAGAAAAGTATGTTCCCTTCTTCAAGACCGGAAAGCTCTTGCGGGACCGGCTGAACGGGGGGTAAGCACAACGCATGTTGCGCTTTATAAGACTTCTTCTGCTCGCCCTGCTGGGCATTGTACTTGTCGCGGTGGCGTCGGCCAACCGAGACATCGTTACGCTTCGCCTGTTGCCGGATGAGGTCGCGGGCTTCATCGGCTTCAACTGGACGACAGAGCTGCCACTGTTCCTCGTGATCTTCGGCGGCATCGTCGCGGGGCTCGCGATCGGGTTCGTCTGGGAATGGTTCCGCGAAGCGAAGCACCGCGCCGCCGCCACGCAGCACCGCCGCGAGGCCGGAAGGCTGGAACAGGAAGTGAGCCGCCTCAAGCGCGAGAAGGCCAAGCCGGACGACGACGTTCTGGCGCTTCTGGAAGGCAAGAGCGGGACGTAGCAAGGCCGAGCACCGGGCGTATCGGCCGGGCGCGACCGGCCATACGGTGATGAGGGTCACTTGAACCGCGAAGTCAACGAAATCAGGGTTAAGATCTGCGGGTTGCGAGAGCCCGGGCACGTCGCGGCTGCGGTCGCGTCGGGCGCGGCCTATCTGGGCTTCGTGTTCTTCCCGAAGTCGCCGCGACATCTCGAGATCCCCGCAGCGGCCTCGCTTGTCGTCTCGGTGCCGCCGGGCATCGCGAAAGTGGCGCTGACCGTGAATGCGACGGATGCCGAGCTGGACGCGATAACCGATGCGATGCCGCTTGATATGCTGCAACTTCACGGCAAGGAAAGTCCCGCCCGCGTGGCTGAGATCCGCGCCCGCTACGGACTTCCGGTGATGAAGGCGGTGGGCGTTGCAGAACCCGAGGACACTGCTGCGATCGACATCTATGCGAAAGTCGCCGACCAGCTTCTGATCGATGCGAAACCTCCGAAGGGTGCGGTACTGCCCGGCGGGAATGGTCTGGCGTTCGACTGGAACCTCGTGGCCCGGAAATACTGGCCTTGCCCGTGGATGCTCGCGGGTGGGCTGACACCGCAGAACGTCGCCGAGGCGATCCGGCTGACGGGCGCGCGGCAGGTCGATGTCTCTTCCGGGGTCGAAACGGCACCGGGCCATAAGGACACCGACCTCATCCGCGACTTCATTGCCGCAGCCCGGGGCGCTGTCGCGGCATGATCCGGTTCCGTGAGGGCCGGCGCGAGGACGTCGCCCATGTCCTGGCTCTGCTGAAAGATGACGCATACGGGGCGCAGCGCGAAACGGCCCCGCTTGAAAGCTATCTGGCGGCGTTCGACGCGATGCAGTCGGAAGGTGCAAGCCACCTCATAGTCGGAGAGAAGGACGGTCGCATCGTCGCGACCTACCAGCTGACCTTCATCACCGGTCTGTCGCATCGCGCCACGCGCCGTGCGCAGGTCGAAAGCGTTCGTGTCGCCGCTGACCTGAGGGGACAGGGGATCGGTCATGCGATGATGGCCGATGCAGAAACGCGCGCGCGGGCGGCGGGTTGCGCGCTCATGCAGCTCACGACGCACAAAGGCCGCAACCGGGCGCACGACTTCTACGACCGGCTTGGCTTTACGCCATCCCACATTGGTTATAAACGCAAGCTGTCCTGAGAGGAGGAAGCGCCATGGCCGACGACCTGTTCAACAGCTTCATGAACGGACCCGACGAGCGCGGCCGGTTCGGCGATTTCGGCGGGCGCTTCGTCTCCGAGACGTTGATGCCGCTGATCCTCGACCTCGAGAAGGAATACGAGCGCGCGAAGACCGACGATACCTTCTGGGCCGAGATGGACTATCTCTGGAAGCATTACGTCGGCCGTCCGTCGCCCCTCTATTTCGCCGAGCGCCTGACCGATCATCTCGGCGGCGCCAAGGTCTACATGAAGCGGGATGAGCTGAACCACACCGGTGCGCACAAGATCAACAACGTCTTGGGCCAGATCATCCTTGCGCGCCGCATGGGCAAGACCCGGATCATCGCAGAGACGGGCGCGGGCCAGCACGGCGTGGCGACCGCGACGGTCTGCGCCAAGTTCGGGTTGAAGTGCATCGTCTATATGGGCGCGCATGACGTTGAGCGTCAGGCGCCGAATGTCTTCCGCATGCGGCTTCTCGGTGCCGAGGTGGTGCCGGTGACCTCTGGTCGCGGTACGCTCAAGGACGCGATGAACGACGCGTTGCGCGACTGGGTCACCAATGTCCGCGACACATTCTATTGCATTGGTACGGTGGCCGGACCGCATCCTTATCCGGCGATGGTCCGCGACTTCCAGTCGATCATCGGTAAGGAAGTTCGCTGGCAGCTGGCCGAGCAGGAGGGCGAAGGCCGCCTGCCCGATACGGTGATAGCCGCGATCGGCGGCGGGTCGAACGCGATGGGCCTTTTCTTCCCGTTCCTCGACGATCCGTCTGTTCGGATCATCGGCGTGGAAGCCGGTGGTAAGGGCGTGAACGAGAAGATGGAGCACTGCGCCTCGCTAACCGGCGGACGTCCGGGCGTGCTGCACGGCAACCGCACCTATCTGCTGCAGGACGACGACGGACAGATCCTCGAGGGATTCTCGATCTCGGCCGGGCTCGACTATCCCGGCATCGGTCCGGAGCATTCGTGGCTGCACGACACCGGCCGCGCAGAATATGTCGCGATCACCGACAAGGAAGCGCTCGAGGCGTTCCAGCTGTCCTGTGCGCTCGAAGGGATCATTCCGGCGCTCGAGCCCTCGCATGCGCTCGCCCATGTCATGAAGATCGCGCCCGATCTGCCGAAGGACCACATCATCGTGATGAACATGTGTGGCCGTGGCGACAAGGATATCTTCGCGGTCGCCAAGCACCTGAACTTCGATATCAAGATCTGAGGCGGGTCAGGGCGTCTGAAAGACCGGACTAAACTCCGGTTTAGGCGGCATAACCCTGCGGCCTATGGTGCGGCGCATAAACTCAGGGTCAATTTGCGTGGCGTCTCTGTGCGCTGATGGTCGGTCTGCGCCCCCGTTCGGCGGGTGCCTAATCGTCCATCAAGTACGACAGAAAGGACCTGTCATGACTCGCAGACTTATCCTTGCCGCCACCATCTTCATGGGTGGCACCGCGGCGCATTCTCAAGACGTGACCGATCAGGTGATCGACCGACTCCAGCAGGACGGCTTCACGCGGATCGAAGTCCAGCGCGGACTGACCGAAACGAAGGTCGAAGCGATCAGGGGCCAGATGAAACTGGAGGTCGTCTACGACCGGGAAACCGGTGACGTTCTGAAGCAGGAAACCGAGGCTGTCGGTCCCGGCGACGACACCGCGCCCGGCCTTCAGGTCCGCAACCGCAATCGCGACTTCCTGGACGATGACGGCCGAGGCCGCGGACACGACAGCAGCGATGACGATGATGACGACGACGATGATCGCAGTGGCCACCGTAGCGGCGGAAGCCATGATGATGACGATGATGATGATGACCGGAGCGGTCGTGGTGGTGGTGGAAGCCATGATGACGACGATGATCATGACGACGATCATGGTGGTCGTGGTGACGACGACGACAGCGACGACGACTGAGCATTGCCAGTCGAAGACGTTGCAGCAGAACCGGTTCCGGCCGTAACATCGGCCGGACCGGAATTGGCATCTTGGGGAAGGACATGAAGCGATCGCTCACAATGCTGACCTTGGTCGCCTGCCTGGCGGCGCCGGCTGCAGCATTGGCCGATTCCGTATCCGACAGCATCGCCCGGCAGCTGCGCGATCTGGGATATCGTGAGATCACAGTCAGCCGTACGCTTCTGGGACGGACACGGATCGTCGCACGGGCGAAGGGCACGTATCGCGAGATCATCGTGAATCCGCGCACCGGTGAAATCCTTCGTGACTTTTGGAAGGCCGATGATGCGCGCGGCAGTCAGATCCTTGGCGACGATGATGACGACTACGATGACGATTACGATGACGACGATGATGACGATGACGATGATGACGACGATGATGACGATGATGACTCGAGAAGCGGCAACTCGGGGTCCGGCAGCAACGACGATAAAGACGACGACAAAGATGACGACTGATCCAGGCACACCTTAGGCGCACTCTGGTGGCAGAAAGCAAAGGTCCCTTGGGAAGCTTTTACCTCGTTCCGATTGTCCTTGTAGTGCAGGCGCTCTGCGCCATCTTTTTCGTGTCCGACATCGTGTTCTCTGTGTTTGGCATCTATGCCCAGCCCATCAGCTGGCAAACGCGCGAATTTCTGGAACTTGGCGCTGCCGCCGGTTTGATCCTGGGCGTGTTCGTCGGTGCTTGGCTATTGGTGCGCACGTTTCGCGATAAGCGCCGTGCCGAGGTGCGGCTGGCACGTGCGGCGGGCGCATTTCTCGACCTGATGGAAGAGCGTTTCACTGAATGGGGCCTGACTCCGGCGGAGCGGGAAGTCGCGCTGTTCGCAATCAAGGGATTCAGCACGACCGAGATTGCCGAGCTTCGTCAGACGTCGGAGGGAACGGTCAAGGCTCAGACGAACGCACTCTATCGCAAGGCAGGCGTAAGCGGTCGCCCTCAGCTGCTCAGCCTGTTCATCGATGATCTGATCGCAGCGCCGGTCGCCAGCATCGCGGACCACGCGCTGACAAATGGGAATGCGCAGTAGGCGCGCTTCTGGCAGTGCTCAGGCGTCCACGCCGTATGTCCGCAAAACCTCGATCGGTAGCACGTCCAGCGCGCGTGCATGGGTGGCTGCAAGGTCCAACTTAGGCGCGCAGCCCTCGTCATGGGCCTGTGCGAAGCGGGCGGCGCACAGGCACCACCGGTCGCCAGGTTTCAGCCCCGGAAATTGAAACTCCGGGCGCGGCGTAGAGAGGTCGTTGCCGACATATTTCGAATAGGCGAGGAACTCTGCTGTCATGACCGCGCAGACCGTGTGGCTACCGCGATCCTCGGCGCAGGTGTTGCAGTGCCCGTCGCGGAAGAAGCCGGTGAGCGGTTCTGTCGAACACGGCTCGAGCGGGCCGCCGAGAACATTGAGGCTCGGGTCCTTGTCCATGTTTCTTCCTTCCTGCGCGTTTGATTAGCGAAAACGGTCCATCAGGCGTTGCAGCGGCGATCTGGTCTCATCTGTCTCGGTTGCGGGCTCTGGCGCAGGGCCCGGTGGAGGGGTTTTCTTGGCGGGGGCCGTCGTGGACGACCGCGGCGGCGCGGTTCTGAGAGCTACGGCATTCGAAAAACGAGCCGCATCACCAGCGGCAAGCGCCACGGCACCTTCTGAAATTCCGAGCAGGAGGTCGTCGAGCCAGTCCCGGTCTGCCTTTGCGAAGTCAGACAGCACATAGCTGGGCACGCGATCCTTGTGGCCTGGGTGACCGACACCGATCCTGACGCGCTGGTAGTCGTCACCGATATGCGCGTGCAGCGAACGCAGCCCATTGTGGCCGGCATGTCCGCCGCCGGTCTTGACCCGGCACTTGCCGGGCGCAAGGTCAATCTCGTCGTGAAAAACGACGATGTCGGCGGGCTCCAACTTGAAGAAGCGCATCGCTTCGCCAACCGACTGGCCCGAGAGGTTCATGAATGTTTCCGGTTTCAGAAGAACGACCTTTTCGCTTCCAAGCCGGCCTTCGCTAAGCACGCCCTGAAACTTCGATCGCCAAGGTGCAAAGCCATGATCCGCGGCGATGCGGTCGACGGCCATATAGCCGACATTGTGGCGATGCATCGCGTATTTCTGGCCCGGATTCCCGAGACCCACGAACAGGCGCATGACGGCTCCTTAAGACTGCCGCCAAACTAGGCCCGACGGGGCAAGCTTGCAACGCCCCCGAATCCGCGCTGCAGCGGCGAGAACAGCTTGCGGACGGCAGAGGCCGCGAGGTGGCGGACAACAGCGCGCGAGTGTTCGGTACGACCTTCGGGAAGCGGCGCCGGGCAAGAAAAAACGCGGGACCGAAGGGCCCCGCGTTCTAAGGTCGGTCGGGTGCGAAGAATTACTCTTCGCCACCCTCTTCGGCTTCGGAAGCTTCCGCTGCTTCGACGCCACCCTCTTCGCTCACTTCGCCTTCTTCCTCGTCTTCTGCAAGCAGGGTCGACGGGGCCGCCACGTTTGCGATGACGAAATTGCGGTGAATGGTCGGCTTGGCGCCTTTCGGCAGTTCGATATCGTTGATGTGGATGACATCGCCGATATCGCGGCCGGTCAGGTCGGCCTCGATGTGATCGGGAATGTCGCCCGCGGTCACTTCCAGTTCGACTTCAGAGCGTACGACGACAAGCGTACCGCCCTTGCGGAAACCGGGCGCATTGTCGTGGTTGGTGAACTCAACCGGGACGAACAGCTTGATGCGCGTATTGCGCTTCAGCCGCATCAGGTCGAGGTGCGTGGGCAGATCCTTGACGACATCACGCTGAACGCCGCGGCAGATCACGCGCACGTCTTCGTGGCCTTCAACCTTGAGGTTGAACAGCGTCTGAAGGAACCGGCCATGCTTGAGCCGCTTCAGAAGCGCGTAGAAATTTACGTTGATCGGAAGCGGATCGGTGCCGCCGCCATAAACGATGCCGGGTACGTAGCCCTCACGACGAGCTTGACGGGCGGCCCCCTTGCCTGTCCCCATCCGTACCTCGGCCTCGAGATTCGGGATCTCTTTGGCCATTGGTGTCTCCATTGCTTAGCCGGGCATCCTCCAAGGGTGCATGCCCATGAAGCGGGGCGTATAGACGGGATCGGTGACGAAGGGAAGGGGATTCTTCGGCTGCCGCGCGGACGCATGTGCCGCAACAATTCGTGATTGCGCAAAGCGTCCGGCGCTATGATAGCCGGGGGTCGAGGCAGGCGGAAGGGCAAGCGGGCGCATGGCGTTCTGGCAGGCAGCGATGTTGGCGCGGACGCCGAATGCGGCGCTTGCCTCTGTTGGCGTCTTCTGGGGCTCTTTCGCGGCGCTTGTGCCGGATCTGAAGGCAGGGATCGCAGCGCAGGATGCGGCTTTCGGGTTCGCGATGATGACCGCAGCGGTGGGCGGGATCGCCGCGATGGCCGTTGCGCCGCAACTCATGGCACGAATTGGACGGTTCGGCCTTCCGGTAACGGGCTTTGCCCTTGTCCTTGCGTTCTTCTACCCGCTTCTGCCGCGCGGCACCTTTGGTTTCGGTCTTGCCATGCTGGCGATCGGTGCCTCGGTATCGCTGCTCGACATCGCTGCCAACATGCGGCTCTCCGTGTTGGAGGAGCGACACGCGCGCCACCTGATGAACTTCTCGCACGCGATGTTCTCTTTCGCCTTCGCGGCCTCGGCTTTTATCGCGAGCCTCGCCCGCAAGGCCGGATACGGCCCCGCTGAAGTGCTGCCCGTGATGGCGGTCGTGGCGCTGGGGCTCGTCGCCCTCATGTGGGAAGCGAGGGACTGGACCGATGCTGCGCCTGCGCCCGACGGGTCGGATCGCCGGACGCCATGGACTCCGATCCTGCTGACGGCGGGCGTGCTTCTTGCATCCTTCGTCAGCGAGAACGCAACCGAGACCTGGTCGGCGCTGCACATCGAACGCACACTCGGCGGGCCGGCGGGCGAGGGTGGGTTCGGCCCCGTGGCCCTCGGCCTGATGATGGGCTTCGGACGGCTCTTTGGTCAGGTTGCGTCGTCGCGCCTGGGGGAGGCAGCGCTGATCCTCTGGTCCGCGATCATCGGCGTCGCGGGGGCGCTCGTCATTGCGGCTGCGCCCGTTCCCGCCGTCGCGGTCGCTGGCGTTGGGCTTCTTGGCATCGGTGTCGCGGTCGTGGTGCCGTCGGCGAACTCGATTCTTGGCCGGCTGGTCCGGCCAGACCAAAGGGCACTGGCGATCTCGCGCGCCTGGATGATCGGGTTCACCGGTTTCTTCGTCGGACCCTCTGCGATGGGCCTGATCGCGGAGTTCGCCGGTCTCCGAATGGCATTCCTGGCTGTCGCACTGGTTATGGCGACCGTCGTGCCGCTGGTGCTGGCCATCAAGCGGCGCGGAGGCTAGCGGTCAGACGAACCCGTCGGTGAAGCCCTTCGGAAGCAGGACATTGTGCCTGCCGACACCGCTGACCTTCGTCTCGCCGCAAAGCGCCATCGAGGTGTCGAGTTCCTTGCGGATCACCTCGAGCGCCTTGGTGACGCCCGTCTCGCCCATCGCACCCAGACCATAGACGAAGGCGCGTCCGATCATTACGCCCTTTGCGCCCAGCGCCACGGCCTTCAGAACGTCCTGCCCGGATCGTACGCCGCCATCCATCCACACTTCGGTCTTGCTGCCGACGGCGGATGCGATCTCTGGCAGCATCCGGATCGAGGACAGCGCGCCATCAAGCTGTCGCCCGCCGTGGTTCGACACCACGATGGCATCGGCGCCAATCGCGGTCGCCTTTTCGGCATCCTCGGCATCGAGAATGCCCTTCAGGATCACCTTGCCGCCCCACATGTCCATCAGCTTCCGGATCTTGTCCCAGTTGAGCGCCGGGTCGAACTTCTCCGCCGTCCATGCGGAAAGCGAGGAGGGGTCGGAGACCCCCTTCACATGACCCACGATGTTGCCGAAAAACCGTCGCTTGGTCTGAAGCATCTCAATGCCCCAGCCCCACTTGGTCGCCAGGTTCAGCATTGTCGGGATCGTGAATTTCGGAGGCGCGGACAGGCCGTTCTTCAGGTCCTTGTGGCGTTGGCCGAGGATCTGAAGGTCGACCGTGATCACCAGTGCCGAGCAGCCCGCGGCCTTCGCCCGGTCGATGATGCTCTGGTTAAACTCGTCGTCGTTGAGCGTGTAGATCTGGAACCAGAACGGCTTTGTCGTGTGTTCGGCCACATCCTCGATCGAGCAGATCGACATGGTGGAAAGCGTGAAGGGAACACCGAACTTCTCGGCCGCCCGGGCCGCCTTGATCTCTCCGTCAGCGCTTTGCATCCCGGTCATCCCGACAGGGGCGAGCGCGACCGGCATCGCGACGTCTTCGCCAATCATCGTGCCCGAGGTCGAACGCCCGGTCATGTCGATGGCGATCTTCTGGCGCAGGCGGATCTCGGCGAAGTCGGTGACGTTGTCGCGGAAGGTCTGCTCGGTCCAGCTGCCGGATTCCGCGTAATCGTAGAACATGCGCGGGACGCGGCGGCGGTAGATGCGCTTCAGGTCGTCGATGCAGGTGATGACCGGCATGGTGCCCTCCCGGACAAACTGGCAAAAAAGCCCTACAAACTCATGGCTTCGCTTGCAACATGCTTTGTGTCTGGCACTTTCCGAGACAAGGGCGTGGAGCTTGACCGGTCGGGAGAGGCAACATGGACACGATCACGTGGGGACTTCTGGGTAGTCTCGTAGCGGGCCTCATGACCGGCGTTGGAGCGCTGCCGGTACTTTTTGGACGGTCGATATCGCGCCTCTGGAACGACCGGATGCTGGGATTCGCCGCTGGCGTGATGCTGGCTGCATCGTTCTTTTCGCTGATCATTCCTGGGATCGAAGCGGCAGAGCTGCGCTATGGCAGCACGACGCTCGCGGCTTTAATCGCCGCCTGCGGCGTGATGCTGGGCGCCGCCGCAGTGGCCGCGATGAACGAGGCATTGCCGCACGAACATTTTCTGGCCGGTCTTGAAGGTGCCGATCCCGGAGCGCTCGCCCGGATATGGCTCTTCGTCATCGCGATCACGATCCACAACTTTCCCGAAGGTCTGGCCGTTGGCATCGGTTTTGGCGGCGGCAACATCACGAACGGTATATCGCTGGCGACCGGGATCGGACTTCAGAACGCGCCCGAAGGATTGGCAGTTGCCGTTGCGCTGCGGGGCCAGGGATATTCCAAGGCGCGGTCCTTTGGGATTGCCCTTCTGACCGGGCTTGTCGAGCCTGTGGGCGGTGCGATCGGCGTGACCGCAGTGACCCTTGCCGCCCCGATTCTGCCTTGGGGGCTGGCTTTTGCGGCGGGCGCCATGATCTATGTGATCAGTCACGAGATCATTCCCGAGACGCACCGCCACGGACATCAGAATGCGGCGACGACGGGCCTGACCGTCGGACTTGTGATCATGATGTTCCTGGACGTTTCGCTGGGCTGATCCGGGGCAAGTTCCCCGAACTTCGGAAGCCCGGAGGGCCCGACGAACAGGTCAGGCCGAATGGGCGCCGTCGGCAAGCCCCTTCACGAAGGTGAGGATATCGGCGACGGATTTCTTCTCTTCGACCATTTTGACGATGGCAGAACCGACGACCGCGCCGTCCGCAACCGAAGCGATGGCGCGCGCCGTATCCGGGGTGCGGATGCCGAAGCCGACGATGATCGGCAAGTCGGTCGAGGCCTTGATGCGCGTCACTTCCGGACCAACGTCTGCGGCTTCCGCGGCAGCAGCGCCCGTAATGCCGGTGATCGAGACGTAGTATACAAAGCCGCTGGTGTTCTGCAGAACCTTCGGCAGGCGTTTGTTGTCCGTCGTCGGCGTGGCGAGGCGGATGAAGTTCATCCCTGCCGCGTTCGCGGGGATGCAAAGCTCCTCGTCCTCTTCCGGCGGCAGGTCCACAACGATGAGTCCGTCGACCCCTGCAGCCTTCGCGTCTTTCAGGAACTTGTCCACGCCGCGCGAATAGATCGGGTTGTAGTAGCCCATCATGACGATCGGCGTGTCCGGATCGCCCTTGCGGAATTCGGTCACCATGTCGAGGGTCTTCTGCAGCGTCTGCCCGCTTTCCAGCGCACGCTGGCCCGCGAGCTGGATCGTCGGCCCGTCTGCCATCGGATCGGTGAAGGGCATGCCGAGTTCGATCACGTCGACACCGGCCCCCGGAAGCCCCTTCATCAGTTCAAGCGAGGTATCCAGATCCGGATCGCCGGCCATGATATAGGCCACGAAGGCCTTCTTCCCGTCCTTGCGAAGGGCGTCGAACGTTTTTTCGATCCGGGTCATGGCTCACTCCTCGTCCATCCCGGGCGGTCTTGCAGAAAAGCGGCGCGGAAATCAATGGGCTTCGCTGACGCATAGCGGCCGCGTCGCCGGCGGAGGTCGCGGCAGAGAGCCTTTCCGGAATCCGCGCGGGGCGGGCGCTGCAAGTAGACCGCGGGACTTGACCCCGCCGGGCCTTCCCCCATAGATGCGCCCGACTTCAATGGAGGGCGCCGGAATGGGCTTCAGAATGGGTATCGTCGGGCTGCCGAATGTCGGCAAGTCGACGCTTTTCAATGCGCTTACCCGAACTGCAGCTGCGCAGGCGGCGAATTTCCCCTTCTGCACAATCGAGCCGAATGTCGGCGACGTTGCCGTGCCCGATGACCGGCTGGAGAAGCTCGCGGCAATCGCGGGCTCCAAGCAGGTTATCCCGACGCGCATCACGTTCGTCGATATCGCGGGCCTCGTTCGCGGCGCGTCGAAAGGCGAGGGCCTTGGAAACCAGTTTCTCGCCAACATCCGCGAAGTGGACGCCATCGCCCATGTCCTGCGCTGCTTCGAGGACGGGGACGTCACGCATGTCGAGGGTAAGATCGATCCGATTGCCGACGCCGAGACCATCGAAACCGAACTGATGATCGCTGACATGGAGTCGATCGAGCGCCGGTTGGCCAACATCGCCCGCAAGATCAAGGGCGGTGACAAGGAAGCCGTCGCGCAGGAACGGTTAATGAAACAAGCGCTGGCGGCGCTCGAGGCAGGCAAGCCCGCGCGCACGGTTCAGGTCGCCGAGGACGACGAGAAGGCGTGGCGGATGCTTCAGCTTCTGACCTCGAAGCCCGTTCTTTACGTCTGCAACGTCGAGGAATCGTCGGCTGCCAACGGAAACTCCCTGTCCGCCAAGGTCGAGGAGATGGCTGCGAAGCAAGGTGCAGGCGCCGTCGTGATCTCTGCCAAGATCGAGGAAGAACTGGCGCAGATGCCCGAAGAGGATGCGGCCATGTTCCTTGAGGAGATGGGTCTGGAAGAGGCCGGGCTCGACCGACTGATCAAGGCCGCCTACGACCTTCTTGGTCTTCAGACCTATTTCACGGTCGGCCCCAAGGAGGCGCGCGCCTGGACGATTACGAAGGGGATGCTCGCGCCGCAGGCCGCAGGTGTGATCCACGGCGATTTCGAGCGTGGATTCATTCGGGCTGAGACGATTGCTTACGACGATTACATTTCCGGAAACGGAGAGGCGGGCGCTCGGGAGGCGGGAAAATTCCGTGTCGAGGGCAAGTCATACGAAGTTAAGGACGGCGACGTCCTGCACTTCCTGTTCAACGCCTGATACGTCACTCAAACAGCAAAGCTGCAGGCTCATGCCTGCCAGCTATTCGTCTCATGCGGAGTGCGGCTCATCTGATGCGCCCCCGGATCTGTTCGCCGCAGGCGCATATCCGTGGCCCGCGCCCGCAAGAGTCGTGATCAGCGGACGGTTCGTGAAGAACGTGTAGAACACGTCAAGGACGGACACGACCGCGCGAGTGATCGGCCATATCGCCAGCATGGCAACGGCCGCGAACGGCTGATGCATGATGAGAACGGCCCCTGACGCGGTCAGCGCCACAACCAGGGCAAACCGGTCAATGATCTTATAAATCGACATTTCACTTTCCCCTACACAGCAACAACTCTTTTACCTGCCGTGCCTCAATCGTTACCGGTCCCTCTGACCCTCCCTACAAGGGTCGAAGAACTTCTGGTTATCTCAGTCGACGACGACCACGATGGTGTCGTCAGGGAGGCTGGCTTCTTCGACCATTTCCTCCCCGGTCACTGCTCTTGAAACGCCAAGATCTCCGGCAAGCTCATCAAGCAGGTCTTCGGTGCGCTCTGGCGAGAGCGGCTTGTTGGATTCGGCGACGATGCGGTTTTCGGAGTTGGCCAGCAGGCCGTCCAATGCTTCCTGCGTCGCGTCCCCTTCGAGGCGCTCAGCCTCCAGATCAAGATCCGTCTGAACGATGTCGAGATCGACGCCGTCGCAATTCTCAGTGCAGTCCGCGATGCCGTCTTCCACGCTAAAGACCGGATCGCCCTCGATCGCGCCTGCGTTGAGCAGTTCGGCGAGGTCCTCGTCGCTGACTTCGATCACGTCAGAGTCGACAAACGTGTCGAGCGCAGCCTGCTCATCGTCGGTCAGTTCCTCGCCCGATGCCGCCTTTGCGGCAAGCTGGAACTGGGCGAGCGTTCCGATCGTGCCGTTGAAATTCTGATTGCGGATATGCGCATCGAGCGCCGCTTGATTGGCGTTCGCTGCGTTCCACTTACCCTTTTCGCTCGGGTGAAGAGCGGTCTGCGTCTCGACCTCGACTGTGCTTTTGGCGGGTTTCCCCTTGGGCTTGGTCACGACCACGGCCGGCGCTGCTTTGCGGGTCGGTTTCGCCTTGGACGCGCTGGCCTTGGCCGACTTTCCCTTCGCGGATTTGGAGGACTTGCCGCTTTTTCCGCCATTGCCTTTGCTCTGGCCACCTTTGCCGCCGCCGCCGCGATCTTCCTTTCCGCCGCCTTTCCCGCCGCCGCCTTTCCCGCCGCCATTGCCGTTCTTCGCATAGGCTGCGTCTGGCAGTGCGATGGTCGCAGCGAAGGCAGAAGCCCCGAGCGCCGCAATCGCGAAGCAGGCAGCCTTGGCCAGCAGTTTCGGGGTGGGGGGCACTAGAGATACCAAATCAATCGTTCCTCTTCGAACCGTCGGAGTTTCGTCCGCTCTGGTCACAAGTGGGAACGCGAGTCGGTTGCCCACGGAGGACGAGTATCCACACTTCTGTTGAACCGAATGACAACGGCTCGTTAATCTTCAGTTCATGTTGATCTTGCTAGGTGTCCTTGCATGTACAGGCGTCTTCTTCTCGCGGGCTTGGTCGCACAGGCACTCGCCGTGGCTCCGGCACACGGTGCCGTGCGCGAGCTTGGGCAGACGGAGTTGCGCCAGAGTGTTCAGAGCGGGAAAAGCCTGAGTCTTCAGAAGGTTCTCTCATCCATACCCAGCTCCGTCGATGGTGAGCCTGTTGATGTGCGGGCCTTCGATGCGGGCCG